>DASVCM010000561.1:0-13477 GCA_036381635.1 Lacipirellula sp. | reverse complement strand
GACGGCGATGGCCAGCTCTGGGCGACGATGAACCAGAATGAGAACCCGCTGAAGCCGGACGAGCTGCACCGGAGTGATTTTCAGGATGATCACGGCTTTCCCAAGCGCAACGAAGTGTCCGGCAATTGGAAGCAGAGCCTGGCAGCCAACAACGCTGGGTTCTTTCAGAACACCGAGCCGCCGGTGGCGCTGCTGGGCAATCACGCATCGGCCAACGGGCTGGATTTCACCGAAATTAACGATGCCTTTGCCGGGCATGCGTTTCTGGTCCGCTTTTCGCTGGGGGATGATCTGTTGGCGGTGAATGCCGACACGGGCGATGTGCAGCCGATCGTTACCGGGCTGATTAACCCCATCGATGTGCTGACGGACCCGCAAGGGAATTTGCTGATCGCCCAGCATGGCGCGGGCGGGCGAATTTTCCGGCTCACGTTGTTCGAAGGCCCTGGGGCGCTATTGGGCGACGTCGACCGCAGCGGCGAGATCGACGCGACCGACTGGATGATTCTGCGAGACAACTTCAATGCGGACCTGACCGGGCTGACGCCTACACAAGCGCTGGCCCTGGGTGATCTGAACGGCGACTTCCACAACGACGAGCTTGACTTCGGCATCTTTAAATCGGCGTTCGATCAGGCGAACGGCGACGGGGCGTTTGCGGCGCTGCTGCGGGTTCCGGAGCCGAGCGCGGCGGCGCTGTTGTCGGCGACAGGGGTCGCGTTGTGTGGGCTTCGGCGCCGGCGGATCATGCGGCAATGCGCAACTGTCCCAGCGGGCGGTAAGGCGCTACGCTGAATTGTGCTTTTGATAGTTTAAAGGGGCCATTAGGAAGGCTCGGAGGAAAAGCGATGTCTGACTCATCTATCCAAGACGCTGGCTCGCGGCGCCGGCCGTTCGCGCGTGGCTTTACGCTCGTCGAGCTGCTGGTGGTCATTGCGATCATCGGCGTGCTGGTGGCGCTGCTGCTGCCGGGGGTGCAGGCGGCCCGCGAGGCGGCGCGGCGATCACAGTGCGTGAACAATCTCAAGCAGATGGGCGTCGCCCTGCTTAACCTGGAATCGACGCACGGCTTCATGCCGCAGGCGGCGGGTTATTTCCCAGGGGAGAATCTAGGCGAGCCCGTGCCGGCAAGCATCATCAATGGTCCGGCGCCGGCGAAGCTGGGTAGCATCCAGTACTTCTTGCTGCCGCAGCTCGAGCAACAGGCGTTATATATGTCGATCCCCGGTTGGACGATGAATGCGTTCAACACGAGTAGTAAAGCGGTCGGACCGCCGCCAGTTTACATTTGCCCATCGGAAACCTCGGCCGGTCCCGATAGTATCGTCAAGCCGGATTGGCACAATACGGGCTGGGGCGGAGGCAATTACGTGGCGAACGTTCAGGCGTTTAATCATTGGTGGGACAACAAGGGAGCATTCACTCAGCCCAATCCGCAGACCCATCCGGAGCTTCGCCACATCATCGACGGTACGAGCAACACCGCCGCGTTCGCGGAACGCTATGCCATCTGTCCGGGGCCAATCACTGCCGGCGTCGATTTTGGACGGACGCATTGGCTCGGTACGCCAGCGTCACAGTATGATTCGATCTTCGCCTGGAATGATAAGGTTCCTTCCAGCTCGCCACTGCTCGCGGACCGGGACCTATGGGTCGGGAGCGGCGAAGTGCCTCAAATAGCGCCGATGATTGAGTCCTGTAATGAGTTCTTAGTACAGACGCCGCACGCCGCAATGAATCTTTTGCTTTTCGACGGCAGCGTGCAGAGCATTGGCGACATCGATCCGATTGCCTGGCGGGCTTACATCGTTCCGGCGGATGAAGGAAAGGTGCCTAGGGGCATGCAAGCCCCTTAAGCGACACCCTTCGAGTACGCATCCCAATTTGTTAATCCAGTGCTGCCCATGCAGCGGTCAAGCAATGATCAAACCTAGTTCTTGTATGCGTATTGCGGCCATCGCCGCCCTATCGTTAACGGCGTGCTACGGTTGCGGCCCGCAGCAACAAGTTGATGAGAACCGCGCGGTTGTCTCGGGCGTCGTGACGTTTGACGGGAAGCCATTACCGGCAGGGAAGATGACTTTCAATTCGACGACAAGTCCCCTCGCTACGACAATTTCGATTAAGCAAGAAGGCCGCTATCAAACGGATCGAGTGCCGATTGGGAATAATCTTGTCAGTATTGAGACGGAAAGCCTGCAGTTCGGCAGCCCCCACTTGTATGTAAAAATCCCGGCGAAATATGCCGATCCTGGCCAGTCGGGACTGTCGGTGGATGTGAAGGCAGGAGCCAACGAGAACGTCAACTTTGAGCTGCAGAAGTAGCGCTCCGACGTTTCCCGGCCACAGTGGAGACGGCGTTTATTCCGCCGTCAGCCGGCCGGCGTCCAGCTTGATGAGTGTGATCGTCCCCGGCACGAACGGGCCCTCGGGATTCTTTTGCTGGGCCTCGTACATAAGATAGACATCGCCGGTTGTCGACACCGCCATGTCCGAGTAGCCGCTGGGGCCGACGTCGATCGTGCGAGCCAGCGACCAGGTGGCGCCGCCGTCGGTGCTTAGCTTGATGGTGAGATTCCGGCGGTCGCGGGAGCCCTGCTTGCCGCCGGGCTGCGCGGGGCCGCTGTCGGGATTGGAAAAGAGCAAGACCGCGGGCGAGTTCTCGGCACGGCCTCGCCCGTCTTTTGCGTTCGCCACGCGGACGGTGCTGCCCATGCAGATGGGTTCATAGAGATCGCCGGCGAACTTTGGATCGGTCCAGTCAGTGGCGCCGTTCGGGCTGGTGGCAATCACGCGGCGATGGCGGGGCGACTCGGTGCGGATGTTCGCCAGCACGCGGCCGTCGGCGAGCTCGACGAGCTGATGCTCGCTGGGATTGGGAGTTTCTTCGGTGGTAGCGACGATGACGTCGCCCGCCTGCCAGGTTTCGCCGGCGTTGTCGCTACAGATCGTCGCTGATATCGACGGGCGATGCCGATGATCGGTCGAGAGCCACACCGGGACAACCATCCGGCCATTGCGCAGCGTAATCCCGTGGCCGGGGCCCATGGCGAGGACTTCCCAGTCGTAGCCGTCTCGCGTGCGGAACTCGTCGAAGACATAGGTGATCTCGCGCGGCGGCGACCATGTGACGCCTTCGTCGAGACTGGTCTTCACATACGCGCGGGCGTACTGGATCTGATACATCAGATGCACAGCGCCCGACTTCAGGTCGACGATGAACGTGGGATTATCGACCGTGTTCGCGCCGTCGTCGACCAGCACCTGCTGATCATCCCACGTGGCGCCGCCGTCGGGACTGCGGCGGATGACCAGGTCGACGTTAGCCCAGTCGCTGGCGCTATCGTAGCGGCCGGCGACGGCGGCGATCACCGTTCCCTCGGGCGTGACGCAAATGGCCGGAATGCGGTAGGTGTAGTAGCCCTCGTGGCCGGCGGTGAAGAGGACCGTCTTTTCGAACGGCGGCTCGTCGGCAAGAGCCGCGAGCGGACAAGCCGACGCAGCGATCCAAGCCAGCGCGGCAAGCGTCATACGATGTAATGCACCGCGGCATGATCTTGGAGGATTCATCGGCCTCTTAATGCGGGAGCGTCGTGAAGTACGGCCGCGACAAACATGTTGTCGTGCGCGGGATCAGAATGGAAAGTTCGACTTTACCAACCCGCGGGCTCATTTTCGATGGGGTCAGATCCGTGGAGGCACGCGCTCCTGGATTCATTGCCACAAGCGCTGCGCGTCGATGGTCCAAGCCCCCGCCACGATTATCGGTACTTCCCGTTTCAGGCGAAACGTTCCGTATCCTGCGCGCGGTTCGGGTAATGAGTCAGCTTGACCTGTCACTGCGAGGTCTGCCGAGGAGTCCGGCTAGATTCTTCGCTTCGCTCACAATGACATGCACGCGCGCGGCAACGCGAAGGATGCTCGAACTCAAATCCAGCGGCCAATTGCTATCAGCGGCAAGGGCAGGCGTTTTATCCTTTGAGGACGCTGTCCAGCTCATCGCTGAACAATTCGTCAAACGGATCGAAGGCATCCTCGCTTGAATCCTCCAGGTTCTCAGCGGAGGCTGCCGTTTCGTTCGCCACGGCCAAGATCGTTTCAACATCACCCGAGCGGTCATCGTCTAACGACCAGTCGTCGAACGCCGCGTCCCGATCACGAACGACTTCGCGCGGACTCGCGTCATTGAAAGTTACGGCGGGTTCATTGATCCACCATGACGCTTCCTGCTGAAGCGGGGACCGCATCGAATCGGGAGATTCCAAGCCGGCTATGACGCTGGCGGCACTGGGCATGGCGACGGTCATGACCGACGAGTCGGCGAACTGGGCGGCGGCCGAAGCCGTGGCCAACGGCGGCACCGAGCTTCCGAGCTGGCGCTGCCACGCGAGGAAGTCGCGGCCATCGACGTCTCCATCGCGATTCTCGTCGCCGTCGGCGATCGCAGCCGTCGGCTCCGTGCCAAAGCCCGATTGCCAATTGCTCAGGTCGTCGCCGTCGACGTCGCCGTCCAGATCGAAATCAGCCGTGTAGGTTACGCCGATCGCTCCATCGCTGTTTGTCCAGGTCAGGCCGCCTTCGGTGGCGGAGGCCGGCTCGATGTCCAGGTTCACAACCTGTCCAGGCGTCATTCCGGCGTCCAGCGTGAAGCTGAGGTACGCGATGTCGCCTGAGCCGGGCAGGCTCTGCTCGCCGCCGGAGTTGAAGAACACCAGGCGAGCCTGGCCGCCAACCACGTTCTTCGTCAGCGACCAGTCGTCGGCGACCGACCAGAATCCGCCCTGGGCAATGTCGCCCACGGTGAGCGCCAGCGCCGAGTCGTTAAAGAACACGTCGAATGTAGCCGAAACGACCGTCGGGTCCGACGCCTCGCCGGCGAGCACTTCGATCACCACGGGGACGGTAACCGTGTCGCCCGGTGCGGCGAACTGCGACGACACGCTCAGCGTCGGATCGAGTCCGCCGACGGCGGGCATCAGCACGATGCCCGGCAGAGGCGGAATCTCGGGGGTATCGATGAGCGCGGCCTCTTGGGCCACCAGCGACGCGTCCTGGCCCGACAGGGTGCCGTCGCCGGAAGCATCGGCGACAATCAGCGGATCGGTCCAGTCGTGGGCGGCGAAGCCGCTGTCGAGGTTCACGACCACGCGAGAAATCAGCGACGCGTCGAAGCCCAGGTACTGTCCGTCGCCATCGGCGTCGCCAACGTACACCGCCTTGTGCACTGAGAAGTCGGCCTTGGATGCAATCGCATCTTCATTGACCCGCAGCTCCTGTAGGCGAACTACCTGACTGGCGCCGTAAGGAGCCGCGGTCGGAACGTCGGCTTCCAAGCGGATCAGATTGAGGTTGCTGCCCACCAGCGGGGTCGTGCCCGACAGCGTAAGCTTCAGCAAGCCCGGCGAAGCGAAGTTAGAAGTCAACGACCAGCCGGCAGGCAGACCCGCCGCGGCGGCGGCGCCGGTGACGTTCAGCAACGCCGGATCGTACACGATATCCACGTCGACCGCGGTGACGCCTGCCGCATTGTCGATGCGGACATGGAAGTCAGGCGACGTGTCAATCGGCAGATTAACTTCCTGACCCGCGCCGCGGGCGAAGTCCTGGATCGATACGACCCGCTCGCCGCTCGAGGCGACGGCGAAGGCGTTGGTGTAGTTGCCGCCCGGGGTGAAGTCGCCATCGCCGTCCAGATCGCTGCCGAGCGTATTCTGGAACGCGTCGTCCCCGCTGACGAGCGTCACGGTGTATGTATCGGCCGCGAGGACTCCGCCGGTTTTCACGAAGCTGAGCGTGTTGGTCGACGGATTCCAGACGATCGAGCCCTTCACGGCGCCCACGCTGGAGCCGACCACGGTCACATCCGGCGGCGTAATCGGTCCGCCCTGTCCGGAGTACAGATTGAGTACATCCAGATCAGCCGCGTGATTGAACGTGATGTCAATCCCGCTGGCGTAGGTCACGAAGTCGGTGACGCGGAACGTATCCTCGACCACGGTGACTTGGAAGACGTCGCTGTCAACTCCGCCGTCGCCGTCGTCCACTTGCACGGCGACATTGTAAACGTTGCCGATCTCCGCCACTGAGTACGTGTGGCTGATGGTGAAGCTATGACCGCCGACGCCGAACGCGGATTCATCAGCGTCGAGGAAATCGCCGTCGCCATTCCAATCGACATTCACCGTCCATGGCGCGTCGGCGCCCGGATCGGTGAAGTTGATCGTATGCATGAACGGCACGCCGGCGAACGCGATGGAGTCGGCGCCGGCGTCGACCTCAGGCGAGACATTGTTGATGCCAATGTCCACGCTGTATTCAGTGAAGCCGCCGTCATTGTCGATGATGCGGGCCCGAACGGTGCGCGGGCTGTCGTCGTCATCGGCAAGGAATTGGGCCGGCACCACCGCCGATGAAGACGTAGACGAACCGGCGTACGTGCCGTCGCCGAGCTCACCCGCCTCGCCGAATACGCCGTTGCCGTTGAAGTCATACGCGAAGTGGAAGGGGCCGTCCGGATTGCCAGGATCAGTAAACGGCCCAACGAAGAATACTGTAGTCGTCGAGCCCTCATCCACCGCCGCGTCAAAGGCGAAGAAGCCGCCGTCGGCCGTCGGGTCGATGTTGTGAACCAGGATGTTCAGGCTTTCGACCGCATTCCAAGTGCCGTCGTCATCGAAGATGTCGAGCGTGACGGTCACGTTGGGCGACGCCAATCCATCCTGATAGGTATGGGTGTGCGTCGAAACGGTCGACAGGTTGCCGACGTACACGTCGTTTGTGCCGTCGCCCCAGTTGATGCGATATGCGCTGATCGTGTCGTTGCCCGGGTCAACCGCTGGGCCGACGTCGATGGTGAACGTCTCGCCTTCGTTCAGATCGCCGTCGGGCGTTGACAGGGGTGCATCGGGAATGACGTTGCTGACGTCTACGCTGAGCGACGTGTCGGTCAACGAATTCGTTGGCGTGGCGACCTCTTCGACCGTCACGGTGATACTCCGCAGAATCGTCTGGACCGGGCCGTTCGGGTCGTCGGTATACGCAGTTGCAGGCGATGCAATAGCGAAGGTCGATGTTCCCGCCGGCAGCACGACAGTGGTATCCGGGCTGCCGTCGCCCCAGTTGATCGTCACCTCGTGCGCCTGGGCGTCGTTGGTGAACTGCCCGTAGACTGTCGTCGAGCTGCCTTCGCTTACGTCCTCATTCGTGACGACCGTCGGCAGCGGCTCGAGGCTGACGATCAGGTTGGTCAGCGAGGCGTAGTCGATGAAGCCGACGTTTGTATCGTCCGCATCGTGCCAGATGACGTTCTCGATGCCTGCCGTCGACCCGTCGTTCCACAGGTTGTTGAACGCCGCAACATCCTTCTCCGCTCCGGCATAGCCTTGCGGTCCTGCCGCCGAGTAGCCGCCGCCGGCGTTGAGGTTGACGATGGCGCCCGACGCTGCAGTGGCCGCGACGGTGTAGCCGGTGAAGTCGTTGCCGCCGGCGCTCTCGCCCAGGCCAGTGAAGTTGCCAATGCCCGATTGACCCAGATCGGCGACGCCGCCGTTCTGAACGAGCACGCCGATCGTGTTGCCGTTGAGATCGGCGTTTTCGACTAGAGCCGTGCCGCCGTCGACGTCGACGCCAATGCCGCCTCCCGAGATGCTCGTGCTATTGCGCACGCTCACCCGGCCAACGCCGGCGACGCGGATGCCTGTGGAGTTGCTATCAAGCATCGACTGCTGGACTAAGACCGAGCCGCCAACAATCTCAATGCCTTCACTGGCGCTGTTCTCGACGGTAACGCTGTCGAACACGACGGCTGTCGGGCCGGCATTATTCTTGCCCGGCTCGCCAATGCGAATTGCCGTGGAATTCCCGTCGAACGTCATGCCGCTGACCAGCACGTCGGTTAGCGTCGCAGGATTTGCGGCGTAGCTGGGCGCATCGTCGCGGGCCTTGATCGTTAGGCCGGAGCCGTTGACCGCATCGCCCGTGCCGGAGTTGTTCACCGAGCCGCCGAGGATGTCGATGTTCGTGTAGTTGCCATACTTGAGATTGACGTCGATGCCGGAGTCGAACGTCGCCGCGCCTCCGGTGCCGCTATTGTGAACGGTGACGTTGTCGAGCGTCGCATTGTTGAGCTTTTCGACGTACAGGCCCTTCTCCAGGTTGTTGCTGAAGCTGGTGTTCTGGATCAGCACGTCCGTGAATCGTGTTTCATTATCCGTAAACGAATTCGACGCGTAGATCGTGGCGCCGTATTGGTTGCCGTCAAAGTGGCTGTTAAGAACGTCCAGCCCGACGACTGAACTAGCCGTGGACGCCCGCAGGCCGGTGACGTTGCCGGTGAGAGTTACGCCAGCGAGAGTCAGGTCGGTGAGCACGCCGGAGACGTTGACGCCGATGGCGGCGTTGTCGACCTGAAGGTTCAGTAGATCGGTGTTAGCCGTTGTAGCGCCTAGCAGGATGCCGTTGCCGGCGCCGTTGCTCGTAACGCGCAGATCGCGGATCGTCACGTCGTCCGCCTGGACGGTAAAGCCGTTGCCGCCGCCGGCGTCCAAGATGGTCGCCAGACCCTGCCCATCGATCGTCGCCGACCGATGGACCATCACGTTCTCGGCATAAGCGCCGTCGTTGACATTAACCGTGCCGTTCAGATCCACCACGTCGACGCCGCGTTGGATGCTGCCGGCCTGAGCGACGGTGATGTAGGCGTTGCCGTCGACGGTTTCGACGAAGCCATCAAACGCTCCGTGCATCGGGTGGAGTCCATCCACAAAGTGGAGGATGCGATCTTCCACTTCGAACTGGTCTGCCAATGACAGATTGTTCGGCGTCTGGCCCGTGCCTGCAGTCGTATCCCAACGCGTGTTGGTCGCGTCGGCCCGCAAGAAGCCGAAGCCATCCGGGGCAATCTCGATATCAAGTCCCAGTCCGCCGACGCCGCGGAAGTAGGTGTCGCCCAAGTCGATAGTCGATGGAGTCGGCGAAGCAAACGATTGATCGCCCACCGCATCGATCCGTAGCGCCGCGCCGAACGTGCCGGTGATCGCCGAACCTGCGCCGCCCAGTCGAACGTCGTTCAGGTCGATGGGGGCGTCGTCGTACCGCTGCAGGCCGATCATCTGGCGGACATACAGGCCGCTGATGTCGATATCGGTGAACGTGATCGCGCCCATCGGCAGCACGCCGGCGCCGTTCTGGGCGCCCACGCCGCGGAACTGGATGCCCAGGTGAGCGCCGTTGCCGGCGCCCGTGTTCGACAGATCGAGATTGGTTAGCGTCGCGTCGCCGTTGTAAAGGAAGAACTGCAGATCGCCCGAGCCGCCGCCGCCTGCAATGCCGTTGTCGACGAACGTGCTGTCGCTGATTTCGACGTTCTGCGCGGAAATGCCGCTGGTTGCGTCGCCAAATACGGCGATCGCATTGAAGCCGAAGCTCGTAAAGCTGCTGTCATCAATCAATAGGTTGGCGAAATCGGCCGTGTCGTTCACGCGAATGCCATAGCCGGCCAGGCCTGCCGAGCCGTTGAAGTCGATATTCGCGATCGACACTGTCTCGTCGTCGCCGAACATGGCGCCATCGATGGTAATCACGTTGCCCGCGGCGGCAGGACCGAGGGTGACATTACCGACGCCGATGATGTTGACGTCCTTTGAGATCGACAGATTCTCGGCGTAGTTGCCTTGCTCGATGTTGATCGTGTCGTCCGGGTTGGCGACATCGATGGCGTTCTGAATCGTCTCGTCGTTATCTCCGGTACCGTTGGTCGTGACGAACAGCTCGCCGGCGACCACACGGATGACGCCGGAGATCCCGTTATCCGGACCATGGAACATCTTGTCTTCGATGCGGAAGGCGTCGGCCAGCGTGCTCGGCGAAAGGCCTTCGTAGGTTGTCGCGGCGTGGCCCGACAGATCGAAGCTCTGCGTCGACTGGTTGTCGATGAAGTAATTGTCGCCGGCGAAGTCGTTGCCGTCGCCGATCGTCACCGAGCCGGCGCTCGCCTGAATGAGCACATCCGCGCCATTGTCTGTCGCGCCGTCAAAGTTATTGCCGGTCACCGAGCCGGCGCCGCCATTGCGGAATTGGACGCCGACGCTGTTGTCGAAGATGTGGTTGCCGGTGACGTCGGCCGAACCGCCGTTCACGTCGACGCCCACGGCGTTGCCGTGGATCGAGGCGTCGTTGCCGATGATGTTGGCGCTGGCGCTAGCGCCCGAGACGAGCACCGCCGTGCCGCCGCCGGTGGTAATGTCCGAATCATCCTGGATGTTCACCTCGACGGCGAAGCTGCCGGCGACCGTGTCTTCGACCAGCACGCCAATGCCGCCGGCGGCGGTCGAAATATCGACGCCGCTGAGCGTCAACGCGGCGATATTCAGCGAAGGCCCAAATGTGCCTTCTTCGTTGGTCAAGTGCACGCCGGTTTCGTAACCGCTGATCGAACCGCCGGTGATCGTGACGTTCATCGCATTGTTGGCAGTGCCGTCCCAGCCGTAAACGCCGACGTCGTCGACGCCCGTGCCAGAGAACGCGTTGGCGCCGAGGCTGTCATCGACCGAAACCGATCCGTCGATCGTCCACAGTAACAAGCCCACGCCGCCGTCGCCGGTGGTCACGGTGTTGCCGCTGACGGTCATGGTCGTGTTGGCGCTGATCTCGTTCAGCGCGATGCCGTTGGTCGCATCGATCGTGTTGCCGCTGATTTCGATCGAAGTGGCGACCGTCGGGTAGATCTGGATGAACGTGATGCCGGTCGTGGCGTCGTTGATGTCATTGTCGGTGACTTCGACGAGCGGGCTGAACGCCAGAATGCCGTCGCCGGAGAAGAATCCGTCCGGCGTGGCGACGCCGATGTTGTTGATCTCGTTCTGGCTGACAACGCCGCCCACCGGCGCCGCAGCTGCCGTGACCCAGCTCTGGATGCCGCGGCGGTAGAAGTTCTGCACGCGGTTGTTCAGCACCTGAGCGTTGTCGCCGTCGATGGCGATGCCGCGCGCCGCATTGCTGACGGTGATGCCGTCGGCGAGCGTCACGCCGCCGGCAAGTCCGGCGTCGCCGTCTATCGTGAAGCCGTCGACCGTCACATCGGCGGCCGCAATAGTGACCAGCGCCGCCGTTTCGTTCGCGACTGCAGGCGTAATGATCGCCTCGTTCGCGGCGCTGCGACCGCGGGCGTCGACGCCCGCCAGCTCGCTCAACAGGTCCAGCGTCTTATCGATGAGGATGGTCTCGGCATACATGCCGCCATAAACGTACACCGTGCCGCCGGCCGCCACGGCGTCGATCGCGTCCTGAATCGACGCGAACTGGTCGTAGCCAAACGCCTGGCCGTTGCCGAGCGTGCCGCCGGCGCCGTCGGCGTCGGAGCCGACCGCCGAGCCGGCCCAGTTGTCGTCGACAAACACGACCGTCGGCGGGAACGGCGTGTTGGGCGGCGCGATCGGATTGCCGAAGAAGACCTGCGTGTACTGCGGATCGTCGACCGTGTGGAAGACGACCTGCTCAATGACGGCCGGAATTGTGCTGCCGAAGGCGTTGCCCTCGGCGTACACGTCGACATTACCGGATGCGTCCTCGTTGCGGTTTTCGATCGCGTAATTGCCGCCGACGCCTGTGTAGCCGGTGAGGATGTTGCCGCCTGTGTTGCCAAGGCTGCCGCCGCCCGCGTCCACTTGCGCGTCGTTTTCCACGAAGATGCCGACGTGATTGCCTTTCAAGTCGGCGCCGGAGACGGTCAGCTCAACCCCGCTGCCGCCGGCGTGGATGGCGGCGTCCGTATTGCCGATGAGCGAGCCGCCCGCGATCGTCACCACGGAGCTATCCGCGGCGTCAAATCCGATGTGCACGCCCACCGTGTTGCTGGAAATGTCGTTGGCGCCGCTGAGATGGGCCTCCGTGCCAGCTCCCCAGAATGTCGTCACTAGCACGCCGGCCGAGGTCGATCCGTCCGAAGCGACGCCGAGATTTCCGGTGATCGTGTTGTCCTCGATGTCAACAACTGCGCCGCCGCCGGCCTCGATGCCGTAGTCGAGCCAATCGCCGGCGCCCTTGCCGGTATACGTATTGCCGGTGATGTCCGCAGTCGCGCCGGTTCCTTTGACCAGGACGCCAATGCGGCCGATGTCCTGGAACGTGCTGTTGGTCACCACCAGGTGGCTCGGGCTGAGGCCGAGGCCGCCGTGGCTGTCGGCGCCGGCGCCGCCGGCTACCACGCCGCCAAAGCTCTGGATCGCAACGCCGCGGTAGGGGCTGCCGCTGGCGCTTCCCTGGATGTCGCGGAAGTCGACGTTGTCGACCGTCGCATTGCCGTGCAAGCGGAGCGCCTGCCAGACGAAGAAACCGTCGCCGTCGAGCACCACGCTATCGAGCCCGAACGTCACGCCTTCGTCAACCAAGATCCACGCATCGGCGGCGTTGTTGCCCGTAAAGTTCTGGCCCGGGGTGATAACCGGTTTCCCTGCAGTATCGCCCGTCACATCAACGTCGTTGTCGATCAGGATCTGGCTGTTCTGGACATAGTTGCCTTGCTGGATATAGACGTGATCTTTGCCCGGCTCGGCGTCGGCGACTTCGATCGCGCGTTCGACGCTCGGAGAGGTCGTGCCGACCGCTGGTGCAAAGCTCTCGACGGTCAAGAAGACCGCGTCGGCGTACGCGCCGCTGGCCACCCAATCGACAAAGCCCGCGACGGCCGGGAACGGCGCCTCGGCGTCGACGGCGTGACCAACCCGGTCTTCGATGGCGAAGTTCGCTTGCAAGTCGTTCTTGTCGAGCGGGTTGTTCGACGCATCGAGGAAGACCACATCGGTGGCGTCGACGTCGTTCAGACTCGTAGCAATGTCGAAGCCCGTGCCGTTGCCGGCGCCGTCGCCGGCGTCATACGTGTCGTGGAACGTCGTGTTGCCGAGATCCAGGCTTCCGGCCGCGTCGAAGATCACCAGGCCGCCGTCGGCCGCGGAGTTGAACGTTACATCGTTAAACGAGAATGTCGACAGATCGGCGTATTGCTGAATCAGCATCGCCATCCGGTTCTGCGTGCCGAGAATATCGACGTTGTCGAAGCTGACGTTCGCTAAAATGCTGCTGTCCAACGGGCCGCTGGTGAACTCGCCGGCGCCGCCGTGAATCTGGATGGCGTAGTCTGGATTGCTCGAAGTGACGGTCACATCCGTGAAACTCGCAACGCTCGGCGTGGCGCTGGCAAACTCGAACAGCGTGATGTCGCCCTGGCCGGCGCTCGTCGGTCCATTGGCCGCATTGCCGCTGAACGTCGTGCCGTCGACGGTGATTGACTGCAGCGTTCCGTCGCCCAGCACGAGCAGGCCGTTCGTGTCGTTGTCATTCACCGAGCCATCATTCATCACTAACGTAGACGTGCCTTCGACGTGCACGCCGACGCCGTTGTCGTGAATGCTGCTTGAGTTAATCGTCACCGTCGCATCGTTGACGCGAACGCCCGCGACGGCGTTGCTGTGAATGTGATTGT
>DASVCM010000560.1:0-11924 GCA_036381635.1 Lacipirellula sp. | reverse complement strand
TGTCGGGATGTACGACGCCCTGGTGACGGCGCTGGGCGACGTGAATCAGCGCGCCAGTTGGGACGAGCAGATCGAGGCCCTGCGGCAGGCGATTGCCCGCGATCCGTCGGCTGTCGAGGGAATCCACGCGGCGTTTGCGCTGGAACGGGGCGACGCCGCCGCCGACGATCTCATGGAAATGCTGCTGGGCTTCGACCGTGCGGCCGTCGGCACGACGCGCCAGGAAGTGCTCAACGGCGTGATGCTGCGGCTGCTGCAGTGGATGGAGCACGACGATTTGATCTATCGCGTGCTCGCATCGTATAACGCGAACGAGATCCTCGGCACGCGCGACCTCGGCGGCTACGAGCCGCAGCAAAGCAAGTCGCAACGCGATCGGATGCTACGGCGCGTCTGGGAGCGGTTCGAGCGCGGCGAGCTGCTGCCGCCGGGGCTGGAGACGAACGACTAGCGCAGGCTTGAGCCGCAACGCGGCGGCAGTTAATAGCCAGGGGCGTAAGCCCCTGGTTATCGTTAACACTTCGACCGCAAGCCCCAAGGGGGCGGCAGTGCGCTGGACCACTTACTGCCGCCCCTTTGGGGCTTAGAGATCAATAGCGGCGACCGTACCAGGGGCTCATGCCCCTGGCTATTGACTTACGCCCCGTTGGGGCTGCATGCAACTGCACAAGCATGAGAGGCCGGGGCGGCAGAATAACGGCGCCTGCGCTCAGCAGCGCTCGCCGTTGAAGATTTCGCGCAGCGCGGCGAAGTCGAGCGGCTTGGTTAGATGGTGGTCGAAGCCGGCCAGCTCGGCTTGGCGTTTGTCTTCGTCCTGCCCCCAGCCGGTGACGGCCACCAGCGTCATGTCGCCGCCCCAGGGCTGCTCGCGGATTCGCCGGGCGACTTCGTAGCCGTTCATTCTCGGCATGCCAATGTCGAGCAGCACGACCTCCGGCAGGAAGTCGCCGGCTTTATCCAGAGCGGCCGTGCCGTCGTGGGCGATCTGCGTTTGGTGCCCGTAGCGCTTCAGCAGGGCCGACAGCGTCAGCGCGCTGTCGACATTGTCGTCGACAACCAGGACGCGGCAGCCGGCGACGTCGCCGGGCGCTGCGGTTGGAGTGTGACTCTTGCTCGGCCGGGAGGCGGCGGGCTGTTCAGTCATTACCGGTAATCTCACTATGAATTCGCTGCCGCGGCCCAGGCCGTCGCTTCGCGCTTCGACGCTGCCGCCGTGCATTTCGACAAGGCCGCGCACCAGCGCGAGGCCGATTCCTAATCCGCCTTCAGACCTCTCCAGTGCCGAGGTCACTTGCGAGAACATTTCGAAGAGCTGCGGCAAGTGTTCGGCGGCGACGCCGATGCCGTTGTCTTTCACCGAAAGCACCACCTCGCCGGCGCTGGAGGTCGCCTTGAGGATGATGCGGCCGCCACGGTTAGTGTATTTCGCGGCGTTGGTGAGCAAGTTCGAAACGACCTGGGCCAGTCGAGTAAGGTCAGCATTGAGCAGCACCGGCTCTTGGGGCAAGTCGACGGCGAGCTCGTGGCCGAATGACTCGATCAGCGGCCGCGCGGTTTCTACGGCGCTGTCGAGAACGCTCGTCAAATGGACGCGCTCCTTGCGCAGCTCCAGGCGGTTTCGCGTGATCCGCGAAATGTCCAGCAAATCATCCACCAGGCGGACCAGTTGCTGAACCTGCCGATTCATCACGCCGCGAGCTTCACGCCGCGTGGCCGGGCTGCTTTCGGCGAGCTCCAAGAGCTTCAAGCCGTTGACGATGGGCGCCAGCGGATTGCGAAGCTCGTGCGCGAGCGTCGCGAGAAACTCGGTCTTGCGGCGATCGGCGCGGCGGAGCGCCTCCTCCGCCTGACGGCGGTCGGTGACGTCCACGCACACGGCGACGATCGCCTTGAGGTTCCCGTCGCGATCGCGGAGTGCGGAGACGCTGTTGTTCACCCACACGTGCGATCCGTCGGGGCGGATATATCGCTTTTCGACGACATAGGGAGTGCCATCCATCAGCATCCGATCGAGCAGCCGCAAGTTCTCGGGCAGATCCTCGGGGTGACTGATGTCCTGCATCGAGAGCTTGAGCAGTTCGTCGATCGGCCGGCCGACGATGTCGCAGTAGCGCGGATTCGCGAAGATGAAGCGTGCTTCCAGGTCGATCTCGGCGACGCCGGCGATAGATTGGGCGACGATACCGCGAAAGGTTTCTTCGCTCTCGCTGAGCGCTTCCAGGAGGCGGTCGCGCTCCAGCTCCGCTTCGCGCCGCGCGGTGACGTCCATGCCGACGCCCATCATGCGCACCGGGACGCCCGAATCGTTGGCGAAGACCTGGCCCTTGCCGGCCATCCAGTGGACGGAGCCGTCGGGCCAGACGATGCGAAATTCCTTGTCGTAATCGGCGCGGCGCTCAATCGCTTCCTGAACGGCGGCGTACATGCCTGCGCGATCGTCGGGGTGGAGCAGGCTGGCGAAGCCGTCCATCGTTCCATCGAAGGCGCCTCGAGGCAGGCCGTGGATAGTCTCCAGGTTATCCGACCACCAAATGCTGTTCGTGCGGAGGTCCCATTCCCAGACGCCCATCCGCCCGGCGGCCAGCGCCAGGCGAAGTCGCTCCTCGCTCTGGCGAAGGGCCTCCTCGGCAAGCTTCTGGTCGGTAATGTCCTCGTGGATGAGGACGACCTCGGTAACCTCGCCCGCGTGGTTGCGAATCGGATGGATGAATGCCCGCACCCAGCGGCGCGAGTCGGGCCGCGTGCTGCGATCGGGAAGCGTTTCATCCGGGTCGTACCAGACGGCCGGGATAGCGAGCGCCTCGCCGGAGAAGCCGCGGCGGATGTACGAGGCGATGCCGCGCTCTTCGAGCTGCGGGTCTTGCAGAATGTTGTAGTCGGCGACCAGGTCGATCGTCGCGCCCCACAATTTTTCCCAGGCGCGGTTCACCTGGATCGTCCGGCCGTCGGGCGAGAAGATCTGCGTGCTCAGCGGCGACTCGGCCATGAGCGCGCGGAGCCACGCCTCGGAGCGTTCGCGGCTGGCCGCCGTCTTGGCGTGGGGATGAGCGTCGATCGTCGACATAGGCTAACGGCGTGCGGACTTGGGTGTCGGCACATTTTAGCACGCTGTCGCCGCGAGTGTTATTTTGGCCGGTGGATTTGCCGCAGGCAGGGCCTTTGCTAGCGGTCGGCGGCCGCGGTTTCCGCTGGGGGCGACTTCTTGTCGCCGAGCCGCTTCAGCTTCACCGAGCGGAACTGGACTTTCATCGGCGGCCCGGCGTGGACCTGCAAGGCTAACAGCCCGCGGGCTTCGGCGTTTTTCGGGTCCTTGTCGATGACCTTCACGGTTTGCTTGCCGTTGATCTTATGGACGAGCCGGTTGCCGCGGGCGGTGACCCGAATCTTGTTCCACTTCGAGAGGTCGATGGCCTTGAGCTTCTCCGGCGGGACGACTTGTTTGACCTCCTTGGCGTTGTCGGGGCCGAGCGTCACCTGCTGGCCGCGCTCGGCGGCAATGCCGCGGCCGCCTTCGTCGTAGAGCATGCCGGTGTAATTGGGCGCCGGGTGGATGTCGGCCTGGTAGCCGACGATCGAGTACTTGCCTTTGCTCGCGTCGGGATTGCGCTGGCTGCGGTACTGCACGCCGGAGTTGTTGTCGCCCTCCAGCCGGAACTCCGCGACGAGGACAAAGTCGTCCACTTCGCCGCCGGTCCAGATGGCGAACGTGTTGTGGTCGAGCTTCGTGTCGGCCGTGGTTTGGCCGGTCAGCAGGCCGTCCTCGACGGACCAGATTCGCTCGTCGGCGTCCCAGCCGGCGAGATCGCGGCCGTTGAAGAGTTCTTGGAAGCCTTTATCGGCTTCTTCAGCACGCACGGTGCTTGCAAACGAGATGCATATGATGCCGATGGCGATGCCCAGAAGTCGCATACGATGAGCTCCATTTGGGGAATTTGGAAGAACGCATCTTCGCCTGCGTCGCGCGTGGCGGCAAGCATTTCGCCCGGCCAGGATGGCCGGGCTATATAGCCGAGCCACGAGCGGCGGGGCTAAATGAGCCGTACTCACACGTCGCCGGCCTGGTAGGCCTTGAGGCCCGCGGGCTCCGGCAGCAGGTCGGCGGGGGAGGGCGCCGGCCGGCCGTCTTCGATTCGCCAGCGCTCCAAGTGCTCCTCAATGAAATCGATGATCGCGCGGTTCTCGTCGGCGCCGCGACCTGTTACGCGTAGCGGTTCGCCGAAGGCAAAGCGGACCTTCTCTTGAGGATAAATGCGGCCGAAGTCGGTGAACTGGCCGCGCCCCAGCGACCAGGCGTTCGTGTATAGCGCCAGCGGCACGACCGGCGCCTGGGCGCGGTGGGCGAGTTTCACCGCGATGGTGTTGAATCGCGCCGGATCGAACACCGGCGAGCGGCGGCCTTCGGGAAACACCACCAGCGAGACGCCCTCGGCGATTCGCGCGGCGCCGTCATGGAGCATCGTCTTCAGATCGCTCCGCGGGTCGGTCTGGCTCACCGCGATCGGATTGCGGGCGCGCATGATGTGCCGGAACACGGGGTAGTCGATCAGACTTTGCTTCACGACGAACGTGACCGGCAGGATGGGCTGCACGATCGACGGCAAGACGGCCGTTTCGAGCGTGCTCATGTGATTGGCGGCGATGACGCACGGGCCGTCGAGCCGCTCGAGATGGTCGACGCCGGTGATCTCGAACTGGCAGCCGACGCTTTCGAGGACTCGCATCACGTACAAGCTGTGATCGATCCATTGCTGGTCGCCGTAGCGGCCGCGCTTGGCCTCGGCGCTGTAGTGAAACACCGAACGGATAAGCCGCGGATGGAACGCGAGCGATGGGAACGCCCGGTACAGCGCCGGGACTTGGCGCGGAGGCGTACGATAGGCGCCGTTGACGAACTTAAGCGGGGGCATCAATTCCATAGCCGCAAAAAGGCACAAAAGGCGCAAAAAGGAGTCACCGCGGATTGCGCGAACGTATATAGCCCGGTCATCCTGGCCGGGCGTTTCGCTTGATCCAAGATACGCCGAGCCAGGATGGCCCGGCTATATAGGCGATTCAAGGCAGTTCGCGCACGCGCAGATTCTTGAACTCGACCGGCGCTCCTTCCGACTCCAGGCAAAGGTAGCCAGTGCGCGGCTCTGCCTGGTTGCCGCCGGAGACTTCTTCGCCGTTGACCCACAGGCGAATCTCGCCGTTGATCGCCCGCACGTAGTAGTGGTTCCATTGGCCATGGCCACGGGTAAGCTGCTTGCGCGGAAAGCTGCGGCTGCCATCGGGGGAGAGCGGCTCGAACGGCGTCAGCTTCGCCGAGCCCACGGCGAAGACGTCGCCATGCGTGGTGAACCAATCGCCCTTCTTGCCGGAGGCGTCCTCATATTTCTTCGTGAAGCCCAGGTCGAGCACCTGGACCTCGATGCCCCCTTTGGGGAGCGTCCCCGGCTTGATGCCCTCCAGGGCTTCGTCCGAGGTCCACACAAAGATGCCGGAGTTGCCGCCTTCGGTCTCGTGCCGCCACTGGGCGACCAGCTCGAAGTTCGTGAACTTCTGCTTCGAGCGGATCACGCCCACCGGCTTGCCGGTGCAGTGGGCGACGCCGTCTTTCCAGGTCCAGGTGTCTTCGTAGCAGTTCACGTTGGTGAAGTCTTCGTCGCGCAGCGAGCGGAACCCAGGGGCCGTGCCGTCGATGCAGGCTTTGGGCAGATTTTCGCCTTCTGCCGGGCTCACTTGTTCGTCGGCGAGGGTTCTCTTGGGGGCTGACGAAATGGCGGTCAACAGCAGCAAGACGGCGGTCACCGGAGTTGAATTACGGACATACATGTGCGGCAAGCTCCCAAAAGCAAGAAGTCGTCATTCAATTTGAGTAGTCCAATGTATGGCGAGGTCGGCGGGATCCCTAGAGACTCCGATCACCGACGCACGGTTGCCGAAGCAAAATAATTGGCGGCCCAGGGAGTTACAAACACGCCAAGCAGGAATAGCTGGTACATCCGAAAGGCCCAGGGAATGACCTCTGGCCCGTAGCGATACTCCAGCAGGGCGCCCAGCATGGCGGCCGTTCCTACCACTCCCAGCGTCGCCGTATAGTACGCCATGGAACGACGCGGCCACCCGGGATCGCAGAAATAAAGCGCGGTCAACGGCAGGGCCATCCCGAGAGCAAACGCCGGCACGGTAACCAGGTGCCCCAGGCCCGTCCAAAAGTAGGCCGCCAAACCGCCCGCGAAAACGACCAGGCACAAGGCAAACCAGTTCGAAGCAACGCGCATGTCGCGCGACAGCGCATAGCGGCCGAATCGATTCAGGCGCAGCAGTAAATTGAACAGCGGCATGGCGAACCAGGTCATCAGCACGAAGATGAAGTAGAGCACCAAGAGCGGCGTGATCCAGGGGGCGATCTCGGGGTTCGTCCGGGCCACGCCGCGGAGCACGCGGTAGCCGACATAGCCTCCGATGATTACGCCCCAGCGGGCGCGGTCGCTGAGCCGGGCCATCCACAGGAAGTAGGCCAGGATCCAACGATAGATCGGATTGTGGGCTTTGAGGGCCTCGACCATGCCGGACTTCGCGTACTCGAACGTCGGGTCGAGCCGCAGGGCTTCGCGGAAGTGTTCCAGCGCCGGCCGCGGCTGGCCCTGGTGGAGCAGCGCCCAACCTTTATTGGCATGGGCGAAGGCGTCGTCGGGATTGCGGGCCAGCGATTGGTCGACGTTGGCGATCGCTTCGCGCCGGCGGCCCAACTTGGTGAGGGCCAAGGTGCGCAGATTGCCGCAGTCGCCGTGCTCGGCGTCGAAGGAGAGGCCTTTCTCGGCGGCCGTGAACGCGGCGAGCCAATCGCCCTGGCGATACTTGACGAAGCCAAGGCGGGCGTAATTGTCGGGATCGCTTGCGTCGAGCCGAACGGCTTCACGGGCTGAAGCTTCGGCCTCGGCGAATCGGTTACGGTGCTCCAGTACGGCCGAGCGGACGTAATGGGCGCGCGGCCAATCGGGCTCCAGGGCGATCGCCTGCTCGGCTTCGGATTGAGCCTCATCGAGCCGTTCCTGCTTGAGCACGCAGAGGGCCAGCAGCGAATGGGCCTGGGCGCTATGTGGCTGCTGGGCGAGCACGCCGCGCAGCTCCTGCTCGGCTTCCTGGTAGCGCGAGTGTTGGTAGAGGAGCAGGGCGCGGTTGAGGGACTGGTTGACGATCATTAACACGCTTCAAGGAGTACAGGCCCGTAACTCGCCCCGGCGCCTGGCCGATGCTGCAAAAGTCAGTTTACGGAGATTCGCCGGGACGCCAACGTGCGAAGGTAAAGTGGACCAATCGCCGAGATTACCACGACGGCGCACCACAGTGCGATTGCCCCGATCGGATTGTCGAAAATCAAGCCGCTGCCAGATCTCGCCACACTTACGATCAACGGCGCACTAACGACGAGCAGCAACAGTCCGTACTTCGGAAACGCGGGCACTAATGAGAATTGAGACTCGTAATTCACCACGATAATGGCCATGGCAAAGCTCAAGGCCGGGGACATAGCAGTATACACGGCGAAGACGGACGCCGGCGCCACTGCCAACAACAGTACGGCGACCGCTTTCGGGAGATCGCGTTTCAAGCACTCACGCCAGCCATAGTGAAACTGCCGACGATTCCTGAGCTTGGCCAGGATGGCCGCGGGGATGTCTAGAACTGCCGGCAACCAGATGATCAAAAAGGCATTCGCCGCTACTACAAAGGCGAAGCTGACGATGGCCATGGCGGCGGCGGAGCGGCCGTGAGCGAGGCGGGAGGCGACAATGCCGACGGTCGACACGCAGGCCACAAACATCCAGCGGCGGATCGGCTTCCAGGTCTGTAACTTTCGCAATCCTCGATCGATGACGCTGATTGGCCAAAGCTGGCGACCCTGAGCCGCCGCCAACTCGTTGAGGCTCAGATGCGCCACCGGGTCGATCTGAGCGGCGCTGTTGAGGAAGTCCCAGGCGGCGCTGTTCTGGCGTTGGGTCAGCGATAGCTTTCCCGCGGCGTTATGCACGGCCGCGTTCTCAGGGTTCAATTCGAGCAGAAAGCGAAGGAGACGCTCCGCCTCGTCGGCCCGGCCAAGGTAATTCAAGATGTCGGCCCGCAACATCAATGCTCGTTCAAACTGGGGATCGATTTCCAGCGCCGAGGTGGTGGCAGCAAACGCGTCCTCAAGTCGCCTGGCGACGAACAGCAGACGCGCATATTCGTAAAAGAACAGCGCCGAGGGCGCCCGTCCGATGCCGTCCTGAATGGCCGCCAAGGCCCCTGGCAGGTCCCCTTGATGCTCCCGAATGCGAGCGGCGATGTAGTACGTGTGCGGGTAGGCGGGGTCGATGGAAACGGCGTCGCGCAAAGCCGTTTCGGCCTCGTCGAACTTCTTGAGATTTAGCAGCGACGCGGCGATGTTCGTCTGCGAGGCCACGCAGCTTGGTTCGTCGGCCAACTCCTGCTGATACTCGGCAATCGCCTCTCGATATCGTTTCAAGGCGAACAGGGCGCGCCCGCGTTCGAAGTGTCGGCCCATGGGCGTCAGTGGCTCAACTCGTAGCGTCTACGTTGCGGAATTCGGGCATTGGGCGTGCGAGGTCGCTGTATAGCTTACATAGGCGAGGCGTTAATCCCTCCCCTAGCCCCTCCCTTCAAGGGAGGGGGATTTTCCGTCACAGCTTCAAATGCTTCAGGATGTCGTCGTACACGCCGCCCTGGTTCGAGTAGAGGGCGTAGTTGCGGGCCGTGGCGAACCATTCTCGCGTCGATGGCTTGACGCTCGCTGCTGCGGCGGCAAGGTCCTTGGTTCGCAGCGGCTCGAGCTTGCCGGACTTCATCGCGTCGCGCAGCTTGCCTTCCACGGCGGTGTCGACGACGGCTTTCAAGTCGGCGCCGGAGAAGTGATCGGTCTTCTTGGCGACCGCGTCGAAGTCGACGCCATCGGCCGGCTTGCCAGCGAGCATCAGCCGTAGGATGCTCGCCCGCGCTTCGCGGTCGGGCGGCGGGACAAACAGGATGCGATCGAAGCGGCCCGGACGGCGGAATGCATTGTCGAGATGCCAGGGGGCGTTGGTCGCGGCAAGGATGAGCAGGCCCTCGTTGGCGGCCTGCACGCCGTCGAGCTCCGAGAGAAACTGGTTGATGAGATGCCGGCCCGCGGTGTGCCGCATGTCGGCGCGGCTGGCGCCGAGGGCGTCGACTTCGTCGAAGAACAGGACGCAGGGCTTGTTGCGGCGGCCTTGCTCGAAGATCTCGTGGAGATTCTTCTCGCTGGAGCCGATCCACATGTCAAGCACGTCGTTGATGCCGACGGCCAGGAACGCCGCCTTTACCTGGCCGGCGGTGGCGCGGGCGAGGAACGTCTTGCCGCAGCCGGGCGGCCCATACATCAGAATGCCGCCGCCGACCTGCTTGCCGTAGGCCTGGAATAACTCAGGCTGCTCCAGCGGCAAGATGATTTTCATCCGGATTTCTTCTTTGACGGCGTCCATGCCGCCGACGTGGTCGAAGGTGATCGACGGGCGCTCGAGGTCGTACTCCTCCGGTCCGGTGGGCAGCTCGCCGGCAGGGGCGCGGAGGCGGCCTTCGTCATCGGCTTCGTCAAACGGGTTTCGCGGCCGAGCGTCCACGCCGAGCTCCCGGGCCAGGTCGGCGTCGGCGGCTTCGGCGTCGATCTCGACCGCCTCGCGGTATTGATGGGCGGCCCGCTGCGGCTCGCCCGCGCGCAGAAGCAGCTTCGCGTGGAGGATGTACGCGGCCGCGGTCGGGCTTGGTTGCTTGATGAGATCCTCGACGATCACCAGTGCCGCGGAGTTCTTCTGCTGCTGGTAATAGGCGTAGGCCAGGCCCAGCTTGAGCTCGTGGTGGTGGGGCACGACCGCCAGGCCGGCTCGATACGCGGCCTCCGACTCGTCGAAGCGGCCCAGCTTGAGCAGCATTTCGGCCAGATGCTTATGGAGGGGCACATTGGAGGGCGAAACGGCGAGCGCTTCGCGAAGCGCGGCGATCGTATCGTCGGAAGGAATCATCCTGAGCTTCTGATCCGGCAAAAGGCGAAAGATTGGAGAGCAGCATTGCGGCCGGTTCAGCTTAACGGACCCCGCTGGAGGCGGCAAAGCGTCGCGGCTCGTGATACTGTTTGCCCCTGTCACGCCGAGGTCCTCCGAGCAGTCCGGCCGGATTCCTCGGAAGACCTCGGCAGTGACTTGGACTAGCCGGAGCAAGCAGTATCACTAACTGACTCGTCCCGGCGCCATCGCCGGTAGCTAGTAACAGGGGCGGCGCCAAACTCTTCGTAGAAGCCGACTTTCGGTGTTTTTTGCTCCAAACGCGCCGTTTGTGGGCTTGGGGGCCACCCGCTAGAATGGGGTGCTGCCCGGCCCCGGGCGACCGGCCGTCCGTGAAGCGGCCGGACGCGATGTTCGTTTGACTTGCCGCGGAGACCGCCACTCGTGCAATTGAGCATCACCGCCCGTCACGGCCACCTAACGGAAGCGACGCAGGAGAAGCTGAAGGCCAAAGCCGAGAAGCTCAGCCGGATTTTCGAGCGGCTGATGGCCATCGAGATCGTGGTCGACCTGAATAACTCGCAGCGGCCGAAGGTGGATCTGAAGGTTTCGGCCGAGCATAAGCACGACTTCGTCGCCCACGAGCAGGGGGATAGCCTGGTCGGCGCCGTCGAGGCCGCAGTGAGCAAGGTTGAAGAGCAGCTCCGCCGTTATAAGGAGCGGGTTGTTGAGCGGCACCGCAATCCCGACGCCCGGCGGCAGGAAATCCCCGTCACGGGCGAAGTCGAGACGGATAACGAGTAGCCCCGGCAAACGCACGGTACAAGCCATTTAGCCGCGGGGCGCGCCCCGCGGAATAAGCAAGCGCTCGCGGGGCAGGCCCCGCGGCTGATGTGTCAATTAGCGCGAAGGATACAATAGAGCAATGAAGTTTGTTGATTTCGTTAACCGCAACGCCATTCGCACCAACGTTGAAGCCGACACCAAGGAGGAGGTCATCCGCAGCATGGCCGCCTCGCTGCTGGAGGCTGGTAAGATTGCGGAAGATCAGTTTGAGAGCATCGTCGAAGCGATCTTGAAGCGCGAGGAATTGGGGAGTACCGGCATCGGCCGCGGCGTGGCCGTGCCCCACACCAAGCACCCGAGCGTCCATGAGCTGGTGGGCGCGGTGGCCGTGAGCGACGAGGGGGTGGACTTCGACAGCCTCGATGGCGAGA
Source organism: Lacipirellula sp. (assembly GCA_036381635.1). GTDB lineage: Bacteria > Planctomycetota > Planctomycetia > Pirellulales > Lacipirellulaceae > Lacipirellula. The sequence continues at coordinate 706 of DASVCM010000560.1, read as the reverse complement.
AGGTCCACTTGCTGTTCCTGCTCATTTCGCCGCCGGATCGCCCCGGCGACCACCTGCGGGCGCTGGAGAACATCTCACGCCAGCTTCGCGACGACACGTTCTGTCGCTTCTTGAAACAAAGCAAGGAGCCGGCCGACGTCTGGCAGCTCCTTGAGGAGGCGGATAACAACCAGTTTGGATCGTAGGGAAAGCTATTAGCTATTAGCTGTTAGCTATTAGCCAGAGCAGACAGACAATCATTGCCTTCTTCTGGCTGACAACTAATAGCTAACGGATAACAGCTAAAGAATTCATGTCATCGCCGGCCGCACAACGAGTCGTTCGTATCAACGACAAGGACCCGTTGGGCCTGCACATCCGGCCCGCGGAGCAGTTTGTTCGCCTGGCGATGAAGTTTACGTGTGACATCGAAGTCGTTCGCGAACAGTTGCGGGTCGACGGCAAAAGCATCATGCACATGCTGACCCTCGGCGCCGAGCCGGGGACAGAGCTCGTCCTGGAAGCCCGGGGTGCAGATGCGGAAGCGGCCGTCGCGGCGCTTGCGAAGTTCATCGATAACGGCTTCGTCAATGATGAGACAGAGTGCCAGAAGCGAGGGTAGGGTTTAAGCACACCTAACGCTGAACTTGTCACTTCGAGGTCTTCCGAGAAGTCCGGCCTGTGTACACAGAGCGGACCCCTCGGCGGACCTCGGGGTGACAGGGTT
>DASVCM010000559.1:0-4453 GCA_036381635.1 Lacipirellula sp. | reverse complement strand
AACCCGCAGCTCGCGCTGAACGACATCTTCCCTGCCATCCGCAGCGGTGAGATGCGTTATGGCGGTCAGACAATGGCGCTCCCCCTGGGCTCCCCGCCGCTGCTCATGTACTGGCGACCAGCGCTCGCCGGTGAAGAGCCGAGCCGCGCGTCGCCTCCCCGGAGTTGGGAGGCCTATCGCCAGTGGATCAGCGCCGGTTCGGCGGAGGCCAAACCGACGACGCCGCCCCTTGCCGGACGCGCGGCGGCGTACACGCTCATCGCCCGCGCCCTCGCGTACGTCGAATCGCCACGCCGCGCCGAGGCGATGTTCAACCCCGAGAATATGACGCCGCGCATTACCGATCCGCCCTGGGTGCGAGCGCTCGCCGAAATCATCGAGGAAACGCCGGAGTCGGCGCGCACCGAACCGGCCGGCTTCACCGCGGCAATCGCCGCCGTTCGCGCAGGCCGGTCGCTCGCCACGCTTGGCTGGCCCGGCCTTTCAGGCGTCGCTGAAGGCGCGACCAACGACGCCGCCGAGGGAGCGGCGTTTGCGCCCCTGCCAACCGCCACGGACGTTTTCTCGGAAACCCGCCAGGCTTGGGAGAACCAGCTCCGGCCCCAGAGCGTAACGCTCCTAGGCGTCCAGGGCCGGCTGATCGCCGTAACGCAATCAACGCGAAACGCGGTGTCGGCCTTCGCCCTTGGCCAGTGGCTCGCCAGCGGCGACGTCGCCATCCAGCTCAGCTCCCGGAGCGATGCGACCCTTTGGTACCGCGAGTCGCAGGCGCCCAGCTACGGCCGATGGCTGGAGGAGCAGCCGACTCGTAGTGACGGAACCCCGGTCACGCAAGTCGTCGCCGAGGCCATGGACACCGAGACGCCGGTCATCATCCCGCGCGTGCCGGGGGTTGATGAATACCTCAACGTGCTTGCCGAGGCGGTGCGTTCGGCAAAGCCGGGCGAAGCGGCTGCAGCGGAATCGCTCACCGCGGCGGCAACTACATGGGAAGAGATCACCGAACGACTCGGCCGCGAGGCCCAAACAGAGGCCTACCAACGGCATCTGGGGATCAAATTGTTCAGCATGGAGTAATTTCGGGGAATCGTGTCCGACACCATCGGTCATTCCGAGGTCTGCCGAGGAATCTAGCCGGACCCCTCGGCAGACCTCGGGGTGACAGGGTTCTAACGCTTGTGAAATCCCCCTTTCCGCGGTAATTTGACGGGTTCTTTCCACCATTTCGCGGCCAATCTACCGGCATGATCAGAAGCGTTCAGGACGACGAGCGGATTGTCATCACGGGCATCGGCCTGACCGCCCCCAACGGCGACTCGCTCGCCGATTACCGCGCCGCCCTGCTGGCCGGCCGCAGCGGCGTCCAGCCGTATAACATCCGCTACGTGGGCGACACGCTCGCCGGGGTGTGCCACTTCGACGAGCTCCGCTACCAAGGCCGCAAAGATGTCCGCCGCGGGACCCGCGCCGGCAGCATCGCCATCTACTGTGCCCGCGAGGCGGTCGCCGACTCTGGGGTGGACTGGGAGTCGATCAACCGCGAGCAGATCGGCGTCTACATCGGCCTCACCGAGCACGGCAACGTCGAGACCGAGAACGAAGTCTACGAGATCAGCAAGTTCAACTACGACACGAAGGTCTGGACCCACCACCACAACCCGCGGACCGTCGCCAACAACCCGGCGGGCGAGGTGACGCTGAATATGGGGATCACCGGCCCGCATTACACGATCGGCGCCGCCTGCGCCGCGGGGAATGCCGGGTTGATCCAAGGCGCTCAGATGCTGCTCTTGCACGAGTGCGACTTCGCCATCGCCGGCGGCGTCTCGGAGAGCATCCGCACGTTCGGCATCTTCGCCGGCTTTGCCAGCCAGGGCGCCCTCGCCAGCCATGAGGACCCCGCCAAGGCTTCGCGCCCCTTCGATCGCAATCGTAACGGCATTGTTGTCTCAGAAGGGGGCTGCCTCTATACGCTCGAGCGCTACAGCGACGCCGCCCGTCGCGGCGCCAAAATCTACGGCGAGCTGGTCGGCTATTCGATGACCAGCGACGCCACCGACTTCGTCCTGCCGAACCCTGAGCAGCAATCGCGGTGTATGGAGCAGGCCCTCCGCCGCGCAGGCCTCAACGCCGAAGACGTCGACGTCGTCAGCACCCACGCCACCGCCACCCCCAGCGGAGACGTCCAGGAATGTGCGGCAGTCCGCAAAGTCTTCGGCAACTCCAAACGCACGCGAATCAACAACACCAAAAGCTTCATCGGCCACGCGATGGGCGCCGCCGGCTCGTTGGAACTGGCCGGCAATCTCCCGTCGTTTGACGACGGCGCCGTCCACGCGACTATTAATGTCGACGACTTGGACCCCGAGTGTGAACTTCCCGGCCTCGTCCTCAACGAGCCGCAGGAAACGGGCGAAGTCAACTACATCCTCAACAACTCCTTCGGCATGCTGGGCATCAACTCAGCGGTGATCATCAAACGCGTTTAAGAGAGTAACCACGAAACACACGAAACACACGAAAGAGTGCGGATGCTTGATGCTGGATGCTAGGTATCGAGCATTCAGGATTTGGTTCGCCTGCCGGCTCTTCCTTTTGGTGTGTTTCGAGTGTTTCGTGGTTAAGAAAACTAGGAACAGGAAATGAACAAAGCTGATATCCGCGAAGAAGTCCTCGACATCCTCCGCGACATTGCTCCGGACGAAGACCTCACGCAACTCAAGGACGACCAGAGCTTCCGCGAGCAGATGGAACTGGACAGCATGGACTTCCTCGACATCGTCATGGAGCTCCGCAAGCGCCACCGCATCCAGATCCCCGAGGACGACTACGTCAACTTGCGCAGCATGGACTCGACCGTGGCGTACCTCGAGCCGCTGATGAAGGACATCGAGCGGGTTTAGGCGTGAACCCTGTCACCCCGAGGTCTTCCGAGGGGTCCGGCCGGACTCCTCGGAAGACCTCGGAGTGACAACGCTTGCAGGTTCCGCCATGTACGACACCCTCATCATCGGCGCCGGCATGAGCGGACTGGCCGCCGGCATTCGCCTCGCCTATTACGACCAGCGGGTCTGCATCGTCGAGCGGCACACCACCATCGGCGGCCTCAACTCATTCTACCGCCTCCGCGGCCGCGACTACGACGTGGGCCTGCACGCACTCACGAACGTCACGCCCAAAGGCGCTAAGCGCGGCCCCCTCGCCCGCCTGCTGCGCCAGCTTCGCCTTTCTTGGGACGACCTCGCCATCTCGCCGCAGATCGGCTCCGAGATCGTCTTCCCCGCCGCACGGCTGAAGTTCAACAACGACCTCGACCTCCTCCGCAGCGAAGTCGCCCGCGCGTTCCCCGCGCAAGTTGACAACTTCGAGCAGCTCATCAATGCCGTCGTTGAGTACGACGACCTCGACGAAACCCACGCCGCCGTCTCCGCCCGCTTGCGTCTTCGCGACCTGATTGCCGACCCGCTGCTCATCGAAATGCTCCTCTGCCCCCTGATGTTCTACGGTTCCGCGCGCGAGCAGGACATGGACTGGGGCCAGTTCTCGATCATGTTCCGCAGCATCTTCATGGAAGGCTTGGGGCGCCCCCACGCCGGCGTCCGGCTGATCCTCAAGCAGCTCGTCCGCAAATTCCGCGCACTCGGCGGCGAGCTGAAGCTCCGCTCCGGCGTGCAGCGCATCATGACCAACAACGACCGCGTCACCGGCGTCGTCCTCGAAAGCGGCGAGACGATCGAAGCCCGCCGCGTCCTCAGTTCCGCTGGCTGGTGCGAGACGATGCGGCTGTGCGACGACGGCCAACCGGTGGCGTCGAGCCGAGCGCCGGGCCGCCTCAGCTTCTGTGAAACGATCGCCACGCTGGACGTAGAACCTCGCCGCCTCGGCCACGACCGCACCATCACCTTTTACAACGACTGGGACCAATTCGATTGGCGCGAGTCGCAAGAACCGTGCGACGTCCGCAGCGGCGTCATCTGCAGCCCGAACAATTTCGACTACGACGAGCCGCTCGATAAGGCGGGCGCCGGCGTCCTGCGGATCACCGCGCTGGCGAACCACGACTACTGGCGTAACCTCGACGAGCCGTCCTACAAGCTCGAAAAACTCCGCTGGTACGACCGCATCACCGACTCCGCCGTGCGGTTCATCCCCGACTACCGCGGCCGCGTGATCGACACCGACATGTTCACGCCCACCACGATCGTCCGCTTCACCGGCCACGACAACGGCGCGGTGTACGGCGCCCCCGATAAGCAACTCGACGGCCGCACGCACCTCGACAATCTGTTCATCTGCGGAACCGACCAGGGCTTCGTCGGCATCATCGGCGCCATCACCAGCGGCATCGGCATGGCCAACCTGCACTGCCTGAAAGACTGAACGATCGCTCGCACATTAGCCGCGGGCTAACAGCCCGCCGAAGCCGCAGAGTAGACTTTACCTCTACCAAACA
>DASVCM010000558.1:0-2920 GCA_036381635.1 Lacipirellula sp. | reverse complement strand
GGGCGAGCAACTGGGCATTCATCCGCGCCAGGCGGCCGAGCGACGGAAACTCGCTGAGGTCCATAGGCGGTCGCTCTGGAGAATGCGGCGAGGCCGGCGACGCTCGGCCCAATCAGGCGGCGCGCCGCTTGGGTTCTGCCTTGCGAGTTCGGTTCGCCGAAAGTTGCCGGAGGGCCAGCGGCGCCACGCGCTCGGTGGCCCGCAGCACCACCAGCGGCTCCCAGGCGGCGTCGACGCCCGGCTGCTGCGAGAAGGCGAGGCGCGCCTGGCGGCGAATCTCGCCCGCGGCGCGGGCGCGGATGTAACCGCGGGCTTCGCAAACGCTCATCGAGCTGATGCGGCCCTCGACCAATTGGCAGATGGCCTCGACGCTCGACTCAGCAATTCGGCGGACCAAAGCGTCCAGCACACGGCGGCGGCGTGCCACCAGAGCGAAGCGGCGTTCGAGCATCGCGAGGGGTTCCTTGATACAGTGTCGCGTTGGCGACGTGCATGAAAGCCACCGGCTCTGCCGGTGGACGTCATTGGCGACGACGCTGTCCACCCGCAAAGCGGGTGGCTTTCATTTGTGGTAGGCCACGATCAACGCTGACTATGATTCATCTGCTGCCACGCCCGTAATGATCGAATGTTGCTAGCCGCCGCCTGCAATTGGAGCGTCCTGCGGCGAACCTCTTCCCGCGGCCGGTAGTCCTCACGGAGTCTGCCGAGGCTGCGTAACCGGCAAAAGACCTGCACTTGACCGGCTCGGGTCGATTTCTTAGCCTTCAAGGACCGTCGGGGCGAATGTAGTCGTGTCGCTCCGCGAGAAGATAGCATCCTCACGCTCCAGCGTGAGGACTACACTATCGGCGCCGTAGCCAAGTGGCTAAGGCATCGGATTGCAAATCCGACATCGTGGGTTCGACTCCCACCGGCGCCTCTTGATGAAAAAGGCCGCCTGCACCGCGTGTCGCGTGTGCGGGCGGCCTTTTTTTGTTGGCGGGACCCCGCAACGCTAGCAAGGGTGTAAATGTATCGCAGAAGTGGGCGCCATGGGCGCCCTTGCTAGCGCTGCGGGCTCCTCCACTACTACGCCACATCTTCGCCCGCGGCGATTGGCTTGCTCGTGTCGCGGTCGTGGAACGCGACCAAGAATAGCACCAGCACGGCGGCCGCCATGCCGGCCGGTAGCAGCCAAAACTCCTTCCACTCTAACATCGTCTTCGTGACAAGTTCGGGATCGAGCGACTCCGGCAGCGAAACCGCGAACATCCGCCCCAGCGACTCGGCGAAGTCGAGCTGCTTCGGCGTACTCGCCGCTTTGATCGCGTCGCTGAAGGCCTCGACGCTCGGAACGTCTTCCTTCAATCGCCACCCGGCGACCATGTAGCCGAAATACATGCCGACGCCTTGGGTAAAGAACACGAGCATCCCCTGGGCCTGACCGCGGACGTCGGTCGGGGCCTTGCTGTCGGTATACATAAAGCCCGTGACGAAGAAAAAGTCGTAGCAAATGCCGTGGAGCACGACCGCGGCTAGTAGCATCCAGACCACCTGGTCGGGGGCGCCGAAGGCGAACAGCAGGTACCGCACGACCCACGCGGCCATGCCGACGAGGATCATCCACTTCACGCCCAGCCGACGAATGAAGAACGGGATGAGGATCATGAAGAAGATTTCGCTCATCTGGCCGAGCGTCATCGTCGAGGCCGGCTCCTCGAAGCCGGTATGGCTGAGGAATGTCGCCGCGTTGCCGTAGTAGTAGGCCAGCGGAATGCAGATGAGGGTCGAGCAAAGGATGAACACAAAGAACGGCGGGCACTTCAGCAGCCGCATCGCGTCGAGCATTAGCAGCGTGCGGACGTCCATCGGCTTGCCCTTGGCGGGCGGCGGCGTGTGGGGCAGCGTGAAGCAGTACAGTCCCAGCAGCACCGAGCAGACGGCGCCGAGCTTGAAGATGTCGTAGCTCGACGACCAGCCGAGGAAGCCGACGACTAAGCCGGCGACAATCCAGCCGATGGTCCCCCAGACGCGGATCTTGGGAAACTGATTTTGGTCGGCAACGTTTGAGAAGGTAATCGTATTACTAAGGCCCAGCGTGGGCATATAGCAGAGAAGGTGGCCGAGAATGAACCACACCATCATCTTGCCGTCGCCGGCCTCGGCGTAACCGGGGACGAACCACAGCAGGCCGCCGCCGACGAGCATCAGCACCCCCATGACAATCTGCGAGGCGAAGAAGCGGTCGGCGATCAGCCCCAGGAACAGCGGAGCGATAATCGCGGCGATCGGAGCTCGGGCATACGCAGGGCCAATGAACTCGGCCAGGTTATGCTCCGCCAGGCACTGGTTGAGCGTGACGAACCAGGCCCCCCAGGTGAAGAACTGGAGGAACATCATGATCGACAGACGAGTGGTGACGGCAGACAAGTGAGAGCCCTCGCACGAATAAGTTGCCCGCCGTGCCAAGGAGAGGCGGCGGCGTTACCTTTCGACCCGCCGTTGATTGCCGACGAGCACGATGCTGGCTAAAAGTGTAATGGCGCCTGTCGACCCGTGAAAGCCGAATCAAGCCCGATGTAACGCGAATCTGCCGGTTGTCGTATGAACATCCCTCCCTTGCGGCTGGCCATGTGGTCGGGGCCGCGGAACATTTCGACGGCGCTGATGCGCTCGTGGGAAAGCCGGTCCGATGCGATCGTGTGCGACGAGCCGCTATATGCTCATTACTTGCTCGCAACCGGCGACCATCGGCATCCGGCGTATGAGGAGACGATCGCCCGGCACGAGACGGACCTCCCAAGTGTCGTGCAGTGGCTGACCGAGCCGCTGCCGGAGGGGAAGAGCGTCTTCTATCAGAAGCACATGGCCCATCACCTGTTGCCGGGGATGGAGTTGGAGTGGATCGACTCGCTGACCAACGCCTTTCTCATTCGCG
>DASVCM010000557.1:0-4088 GCA_036381635.1 Lacipirellula sp. | reverse complement strand
CTCGGCCGCCTGGGCCGCCAGCACGAGCGACCCGCCGCCGAAGGTGAAGTCGATCCCCCGGCTCTCTTCGCTGGTGACGATTGCCGCCTGGCGGACCGCCGCGTGCGTCGGGCCGGCCGCCAGATCGATCGTCGTGCCGCTGCCCGAGGGCGGGAACACCTTCCTCCAATCGGGGAAACGGCCTTCCAGCAGCCGGGCCGAAATCGTCGCCCGCGGGCTATGCACCAGAAACTCGTTGCCGCGGATGGCCAGCTGCACCTCGGCATCCTGTGGAGCGATGGCCCGCTCGATGAGCTGCATCGCCCGCGTGGGGACGATGGTGTTCTGCTGCACTGCGGCCGGCTCCCCGTGCGCGCCGATGGGGCCGACCATCTTCGCCAGCCGCCGACCGTCGGTGCCGACGGCGGTCACCTGGCCCCCTTCGAACTCCAGCTTCACGCCGCCCAGGGCGTAGCGGCTCGACTCGTTATCGGTGGCGAACACGGTGCGGCGGATCAGCTCGCGCAGCAGCCGCGCGGGGGCCTCGAAATACGCCGTCTCGCTGAAGCCGGCCACCGGCGGAAACTCGGCCGGGTTCTCGGCCGGGAGTTGGAACTTGCTCCGCTCGCCGCGGATCGTGGCGCCGTTGCCGTCGCTTTCGATGTGAAGCGTCTCGTCCGCGCTCTCACGCAGAATGGATCCGAACCGCGTCACCGGCAGCACCACGGCCCCGGGGGCCTGGACGTCGATGCCCGAGACGGCGTGACGAATGCCGACTTCGAGATCCGTCGCCGTCAGCCAGGCGCCTTCGCTGGCGACGTCGAACTTCACGTTCTGCAGAATCGGCTTGGGACTGCGGGCCGGGGCGACGGCGCCGACGGTTTGAAACGCTTGGAGGAGTTGTTCGCGATCGCAGGAGATTTTCATCTTGAGTCTCGTGGGCTCGTTCAGAACTACGGTTTGCTCACGCGGCAATTGCCGTAATTAGATTCTTCTTGGGTAGTAGTAATAGAAGAGCGGCGGGTAGTTTTGTTGATAGCGCCGCGATTGTGCGATTAAGTTCTTATCCACAAAGTCGTTAAACGCTTGGTATGTACGTGGATAAGCTGTTGAGAGGCTGTCGGACGTATGTCAGTCGGTTGTCGGTCCATCAGGCTCGTTTTTGCCCTCGTCGACAACGAGCGGAGGAAGACGAAAGTTCAGGCTAGTTTTCAACACGTTTGCAACAGTTTATCCACATCCGAAGTTGAACTGCGTTGTTCAGCGCACCAACCGGTCGAGTTCGTCGAGCGTCTGCTGCAGCGAAGGGTCTTCGGCCAGTTGTGCGGTCAGCCGTCGGTCGGCGTGCATGATGGTTGTATGGTCTCGGCCGCCCAGGGCGCGGCCGATTTCGGCGTAGCTGAGGCCCGTAAATCGCCGGGCAAGGTGAACCACGAGGTTGCGGGCCAGAACCAGCGAAGTCCGCCGCGAAGGACCCGTTAGCGCCGCCTGCGTCACTGCGAAATAACGGGCGGTCATGGCAATGATTTGCTTCAGCACCGCAATTCCTTCCGTTCTCTCGCCTCCCCTCGATGCGGAGGGGCCGGCGGAGGGGTGATCGAAGCGGGTGCTCGCTCCCTCACTCTTCGCTACCCGCCCGCGCAGCTCTGCCGCGCTCGCGGCTTCGCGCCGGGCGAGCTTCGAAACCTGTTCATCGCTGAGCACCACGCGCCGCGCGCTGGCTTCGTGTCGCAGAATCGCTTCCCGCGCCGCCAGGCCGGGGCTTTGCACGCGCACGAGCAGACCGGCTGATAGCCGATCGCGAAGGCCCAGATCGAGGTCGGTTAGCGCCGCCGGCTCGCACTTTGCCGTCACCAGAACCAGGCCGCCGGAGGCGACGATCGCGTCGATTGTGTGTCGCAGTTCTTGCTGAATCGAATCGCGCGGCCGCAGTCGATCGAGGTCTTCGATCACCAGCAGCTTCAATCCGCGAAGGCGTGCTTGCCATTGGTAGCGACGATCTTCCGTCGTGGCAGCCTGGCAGTCGCGGCCGAAATCGGCGGCGGTGAAGTATTCGACGCTCGCGTCCTCGTCGTCGGAGTGCTTCAGCACTCCTCGCCAGTGCCGTACGATCGCTTGAACGAGCCGCGACTTTCCGCTCCCGCTGCCGCCGACCAGCACCAACGGATTGAACTGCCGCGCGACCGCCGCGAGGTCGCCGCCTTCAAGCAGCCGCCGCATCGGCGGCGCCAGCAGCGCGTTCTCCGGCCCCACCACGAACGGCGCCGCTAGCCCCGACCAAGCCTGGTCGTGGCTGCTTTGGGGGAGTTCAAGTTCCAGTACGCCGTCGATCACAGAGGGTCCGTCCGGAGGAAGCTGCCAGGATTTGCTTGCAAGAAGGAGCGGTTGGGCCAAGAGAACCCTGTCGCTCCGAGGTCCGCCGAGGAGTCCGGCCGGGGCGCCGAATCCGGACATCTCAGAGGACCTCGAAGCGACAGAAATGGCCGCACTTTCCAGGCAAAAATCCAAGCCCGTAATGTACCCGATTTGGCCCCCTAAAGGGAGCGGCAAAGGCCGCGAAAAGGCCCTTATTTCTCGCGTCGTAACCGGTTGCAGACGGCCAAGATACGGCCAGCCGCTTCGTCGATCTCCGCGACGGTCGTCATCGCCCCCAAACTGAACCGAATCGACGACGAAATCACCTCCTCGGGAAGGCCCATCGCCAGCAACGTCGGCGAGGGTTCGCTCGAGCCGCTGGCGCAGGCCGACCCGGTCGAGCAGGCGACCCCCGCGAGGTCCAGCGCCATGACCAGCGCCTGCCGATCGAGGCCGACGAAAGCAATGTTGGAAGTATGCGGCAATCGCGGCGCGTCGACGCCAATGACGACCGCCGCGAGGTACTCGGCGAGGATCGTGCGTTCTAACCGATCACGCAGCGATGCCATCCGCTCGCGGCGCTCGTCCGCTTCCCGCTGCCAAAGCTCGAGCGCCGTCTGCATCCCGGCGGCCAGCGCGACCGACTCCGTCCCCGGCCGGAGCGCCGCCTGCTGAAACCCGCCATGAAGCGCTGGCTCAAACTTCACGCCATGCCGCAGCACGAGCACGCCGATGCCCAGCGGGCCGTGAAACTTGTGGGCGGCGGCCGTGAGCGCATCAACGCCGAGCTGCTGAAAGTTCACGGGGATCTTCCCAACGGCCTGCGTAGCGTCGGTATGAACCAGCGCGCCATGCCGATGGCAAATTGCGGCCGCTTCGGCGACCGGCTGAATGACGCCCGTTTCGTTGCTGGCGAGCATAACGCTCGCCAGGCAAGCCGGGTCCGCCAGCAAGCGCGTTAGTTCATCGAGTCTCACGACTCCGTGTGAGTCAACGGGAATCGTGTCAAGCTGAACCCCGCGACTCGCCGCGTGCTCGGCAGTTCGCGTAATACTCGGATGCTCAATCGCCGAGATGAGCAGCCGAAACATTGCAGCCCCGGGCTCCGCCCGGGGGTCGCGTTGCGATACGGTCGGGATTAGCGAGGGCTCAGACTTGCCCCCGGGCAGAGCCCGGGGCTGCAGAAGCCCATGCAGGGCGAGGTTGTTCGACTCGGTCCCCCCGCTGGTGAAGATCACCTGGTCGGCGTCCATCCCGGCGGTGCGGGCGCCGAGGATTTCGCCGATCCGCGTGCGGGCGGCTTCAAGCGCCCGCCGCGCTTGTCGCCCCAGTTCGTGCTGGCTGGCCGGGTTGCCCGGATAACGAAGCGCCGCCTCGCGCACCGCGTCGGCTACCTCCGGCAGAATCGGAGCCGTCGCGTTGTGGTCGAGATAAATGGGCGCCGGGGGCATGTGGGCATTATAGGGTGAGCCGCGAGATGATGCCCTTGCAGCCGCGGGCTAACAGCCCGCCGGTGAAGCGTGTACCCGGCTCACCTGCGGGCTATTAGCCCGCGGCTACTGTGTTGCTTGCGGAACCCTGTCACCCCGAGGTCCGCCGAGGGGCCCGGTATGTGTACCCAGTCCGGACGTCTCGGAAGACCTCGACGTGACAGGGTTCGCGCCTTATCATCCGCCGCCGCTCATGGATGAGCGCCTGTCCTCAAAATCGCCTTGTCCCTCGAACGGATTCGAGTCATGGCTACGACGTTTCGT
>DASVCM010000556.1:0-2551 GCA_036381635.1 Lacipirellula sp. | reverse complement strand
TACTCGGCGCTGGTGAAATGTATAACGTTCGACGAGTCGCGGAAGTTGTCCAGGCACTGCCGGATGTAACGGCGGTGGAGCGCCCGGCGCCGCGGGTGCGAAACGTCGTAGAACTGCTCGGCGAGAAAGATCCGCTTATCGCCGACGTACGGCGGCGGCTCGGGAAAGCCCGTGCCGTTCACATTGTTCGCCGGCCGCCATGGGGAGTCGGCCCAATGGGCGCCCGCCTCGAGAATGTTGTGCTGGAAGTAATGCTGGTGGAGCAGCGCCAGACCATGTTGGTCGCCGAGCTGCGCGAACTGGCGAAGCCGGTTCCAGTACCAAGGGTTCCACTTCGTGAGGTCATACTTGCTCAGGCCGTCCCACGCCTTGCCCCGGCCGGTGCGCGCGAACGGTTGCTCGAAGAACGGCGGCGCCACGGTGCCGTCGGCGCGGCGCACCATGAGGTGGTCGTCCCGCCGGCGGTCGTACCAGAGGCCGTAGTGATGATCGTAGGCCGCGACGCCGGTTTCTCCCATGTGCCGGGCGACCTGCGCGAGATCGTCGGTCAGACCGACGCCCACTCGCCCCGGAGCAAACTTCGTAATCGACGGTCCGAACGCCGGCGCTTCATCCGGCCGCATGGCGCCGCGCCACCAGGAGGGACTCAATCGTCGGCCCGTTTTGACCTCGCCGTCAACTAACAGCCATCCGTTGTCGAGCGTCAGCCGTCGCTTAGGCGCCTTTGCCGCCGGCTCATTCGACGCGTCGAACATTGCAGGATCGCCGGACGGACGTTCCGCCGCCGCTTGATGCATCCGACCGCGAATCAGCTCAATCAACTGCGGCGGCGACTGCTTCGATCCCGCGGTGAAACTGGCCGCCTCTTCAACCGTCGGATTGGTCGAACCGATCGGATCCAGCAGAAACGGCCCGACGCGCCTTGCCGCTTCCTCCCCTAATCGTTCGACAACCTGCGCCCGAAAAAGGCTGAGCGGCTGAACGAAATCGCTGCGGGCTTCAAACGTGCCGTCGCCGGCGTATTCGGCCCACGTGCCGATGGCCCAGTTGTTTGCGGTGGGCGGACGGAAGCAGCGGATCGTCGAGGCCTGACACTGCCAAAGCACACAGTTGGCGGCCGACCACCCGACGCCCGGCGGCGAGCTCCAGCGGTTCTCCAGCCGCAGCTCGTTGCCATCGATGCGCACGTTGTCGTACAGCACGCCGCTGGCCCAGCTTTCGATGGGACCGCTCTCGGCGAGGGCCTGCTGGGCGACGCAGTTGACGAACGCGTTGGGACCCGCCGCGGCGTGGCCAGCGGCAAAATCATGGCGTCCCTTCTCGGACCAGCAGCGGACGATAAGCGTTTGCTGCCCCTGCGTGAAAAATGTGTGCCGCCGATAGCCGCCAACTTCGGAAATGGGCGCCATTGAAATGCAATCTTCCACGGTCGCGCGGCTGACGCCTTCAAGCAAATGGACGGCGCCGCCGGCGAAGTGGCGGAATTCCATGCGTCGGATCCACACATCGCGAGCATGGTTCACCGTTACGCCAAACCAGGCGTGCTCTTCGTCGCGGGGACGATCCTTGGCATACGCCGACTCAAGTCGCAGGTCCTCGACGCCCACGTTTTCGATGCGGCCCGGCCAGCGGTAGCTTCGCAACGTCCCGCCGCCATAGCGCTCGTCCAGCGCCGTCGTGAGCGGCGCATCCAGTTCGACGACCTTGTCTCGAAGGGCGGTGATCCGCCGGTCCCACCGGATGTCCCGACTGCCGGTACGCCAGCCGACGCCGAACGCATCGCCGCCGACTGCCTTGATCCACGCTTCAGTGGATGGGCGTGTGACGACGACCTCGTCGCCAACGCGCAGCTTCCCGGGCTGGGCGACTTCAAGGCGCGTGGCGCCTACTGGGACATACTCGCTGCCCACATTGAGCGTCGTCTCGTCATATTCTCGATCGTTCTCCCCGCAAATGTTGATCAGCGGTCGTCGGCTCACGCCGGTTGCGACAATTACCGTGCCTTCTTCAGCAGCTCCCGCGCCGCGCAGCACGACGCCCGAATGGATGAGGCTCAGTTGGCCGCTGACCTCAAACCGCCCGGGCGAGAGGACAACGGCGCCGCGCAAACCTGCCGCGTTCAGAGGAAGCGTCGATACGTAGTCGATCGCCGCTTGAATTGTTGCTCCGTCGTCCCCCGGCTGCGGCTGAACGGAAACGACCGCCGGCGCGTTCGGAATGGACCGATCGCCCCGGCTGTATCCGCAGGTCGAAAAATCGGGAATGCGATTGCCCTGGTCGTCGGCCGCGTATTGCAGCCGGCCGTCGGCATCTGTGTGCACGCTCGGCTCGGCCGCAAGAGCCGCGGGCGCAGCGATTACGAGGTACGCGGTGAGCAAGCCGAATGCGAGGGGGCGTCGAAACATCGCTTTATTCTAATCGCCGCAGCATACGCTGCACCGGTAGCAGGCAAACGGGCAGCGTCCTAATCCGCGCTGCCGCAAGCCCATCCCCACTCTCTATCCGGCCCCCTTCTCCTCCAGTCCGCTGGGGGAGAAGGGCTGGGGATGAG
>DASVCM010000555.1:0-2928 GCA_036381635.1 Lacipirellula sp. | reverse complement strand
CTTCTGCCGTCGTGTGCAACAGGCCGAGTGGGAACTGCTGTTCGACCACTGCTACCGCGGCGCCGTCGGAGTGTAGGCCTCTCGCTCCGCGAGAGGCCATTCGCGTCTCGCGGAGCGAGACGCCTACACTAGCCAACCCTTGCGGCGAGCCGGCAAAACTCGATACTTAAGACTTCCAGCCGCCCACTCTCCGGCACGCATTGCCGGCCCTAGATCACACCTTCAGCACGAAAGGTTTTGCCATGTCCCGTTCTGGCGCCGTCACGTTTAAGGGAGCCCCGCTCACGCTTGCCGGCAACGAGGTGAAGGCCGGTCAGCCTGCGCCCGACTTCAAGCTGCACTACTTCGAAGGCGGATTGAAGGAACTGAAGCTGGCGGACCTCAAGGGGAAGCCGACCATCCTAAGCGTCGTGCCGTCGCTCGACACGCCGGTCTGCCAAATGCAGACGAAGAAGTTCAACGAATCGCTCGGCGAGCTGGGCGACCGCGTCAACGCCGTGACGGTCAGCCTCGACCTGCCGTTCGCCCAGAACCGCTTCTGCGGCGCCGAGAACATCAAGAACATCCGCGCCGCGAGCGACTACCAGGACCGCAACTTCGGCAACGCCTACGGCACGCTCATCGAGGAGCTGAAGATCCTCTCACGGGCAATCTTCGTCCTGGACAAGGACGGCAAGGTGGTGCACGCCGAGTATGTCCCCGAGGTCGCCAGCGAGCCGAACTACGACGCGGCCCTTTTCGCCTTGAAGTCGCAGCTATAATCAACCGTCCGTACAACTCGATTTCCCCCCATCCATTTCCCGCCAAGGTTCACGCATGTCCCATTTGGTTCAGAAGCAGGCCCCTTCGTTCACCTCCCAGGCCGTCATGGCCGATGGCTCGTTTAAGCAAGTGTCGCTGGAAGAGTATCGCGGCAAGTACGTTATCCTGTTTTTCTATCCGCTTGACTTTACGTTCGTCTGTCCGACCGAAATCGTCGCGTTTTCAGATGCCGCGGCCGAGTTTGAGAAGCGCGGCGTGCAGCTTTTGAGCTGCTCGATCGACAGCCACTTCACCCATCTCGCCTGGCGGCAGCGGCCGCGGCGCGAGGGCGGTCTGGGCGACATCCAGTACCCCATGCTCGCGGATCTGAACCGCAAGATCGGCGAGGCCTACGGCGTGCTCACCGAAGGGGGCGTCGCCCTCCGCGGCCTGTTCCTGATCGACCGCGAGGGCGTCGTCCGCCACCAGGTGGTGAACGACCTGCCGTTGGGCCGCAGCGTGGACGAGGCCCTGCGGATGGTCGATGCGCTGCAGTACTTTGAGAAGAACGGCGAAGTTTGCCCCGCCAATTGGCAGCAGGGTAAGCTGACGATCAAGCCCGACCCGAAGAACAGCCGCGAGTACTTCGAGAAGGCGAATCTTCAGACGGCCGGCTGAAGACGGAGGAAGTCGCGGAGGCATGTATATAGCCGGGCCATCCTGGCCGGGCGAATAAAGACATTCAGAAGACAGCCGGGCCAGGATGGCCCGGCTATATATCCGCGCACTCCAAGAGGGTTAATGCCATGGGTAGATTCATCGTCGTCGTCGTGATCCTCGTGGCCATCGGCTGGCTCGCCAGCAAATACCTGCTGGGCGAGGGCGACCTGCCGCCGGCCGAAGCAGAGGTCGCGACCACTGCCGACGACGTGACGGACGGCGATGATGAACAGGAAGCGGGTTCGGCAACGGCCCAGCTGGCGACCGACGCCGGCGCGGCCAAGCCGCCCGTGAAGCCCGGCGAAGAAGCCGCTGCGGACGCGGCGGCCTCAGCCGACGTGGCAACCGACTTGCAGCAAGAGGCGGGAGTCGAGCCGAAGCTCAGCGCCGCTGCGGACGCGGAAGTCACTGGCCGCGACATCAGCAAGATAATGCCGAAGGAGCCGGTGAAGCTCGGCGACCCGTCGCTCACGGCCGGCATCCCCGGCGAAGGCGATCTTACGGACGAACAAATCGATAAGTACCTCGCCGACCCAAAGAACCATGTGATTCTTGAGCCGCAACTGCCGCTTGGCCTGGCGGCGGGGCAGGGCGAGATCAAGGGGATTGAGGAGAACCCCCTCACGCGCGCCAAGATCGAGCTCGGCCGCCAACTCTACTTCGATCCGCGGCTGTCGAAGGATTTCTCGATTAGTTGTGCAAGCTGCCACGACCCCGAGTTCGGCTACGCCCATCAGACGCGGTTTGGCGTTGGCGTTGGGGCTCAGGAAGGAAATCGCAACTCTCCGGTCGCCTACAATCGCATCCTCTCAGCCGAGCAGTTTTGGGACGGCCGTGCGCCATCGCTCGAAGAACAGGCTAAAGGACCCATCGCTAACCCCATCGAGATGTCGAACACCCACGAGGCGTGCGTCGACTGCCTCAAGGGGATTCCCGGCTACGTACGGCAGTTCAACAAGATCTTCGACGAAGGGCTGACGATCGACACCGTCGCCCGGGCCATTGCCAGCTTTGAGCGAGCAATCGTCACCGGCCCGGCGCCTTGGGATTACTACCAGGAGCTAAAGAGCCTCACCGACGCCTACGGCGAAACGGAAGAAGATTGGGAATTGATCAAGGAGGATGAGCCCGAGGTCTATCAGCAGTATGTTGAGCTGAAGGCGGCGGCTGACAAGCACTCGCTTTCTGAGAGCGCTCGCCGCGGCGGTGAGTTGTTCTTCAGCGACAAGGCCGGCTGCACGGCTTGCCATCTCGGGGCCAACTTCACCGATGAAAAGTACCACAACCTCGGCGTCGGCATGGACGTGGAGAATCCCGATCTCGGTAGGTTCGTCGTGACGAACGTCGAGTCGGACAAGGGCGCCTTCAAGACGCCTACCGTGCGGAACGTCGCCATGACGGCGCCTTACATGCACGACGGCTCGCAGGCGACGCTCGAAGAGGTCGTCGAATGGTACGCCAAGGGCG
>DASVCM010000554.1:0-2614 GCA_036381635.1 Lacipirellula sp. | reverse complement strand
TGAAAGCCCCCGGCTCTGCCGGGGGACGGCAGCTCATGAACCATCACACCTGATGCAGTCCACCGGCGAAGCCGGTGGCTTCTAAATCTGCGTGGGCATAACGCCCTCGTTGCCCACCAAGTATTTGGCGCCGAAAGTGCTTTCTCCTTCCCATTCACCGCGAACGTCCCGGCCCCGTCGGCCATTTCGTCGCCTCGCGTTCCCGCTTGGTAAGGAGAAGCACACATGATTTGGAGCATTATTTCCTGGATCGTCTTCGGCCTGGTCATCGGCCTGATCGCCCGCGCCCTCTATCCGGGCGAGCAAAACATGGGCTGGGCCAGCACCATCGCCCTGGGAATCGCCGGCTCGATCGTCGGCGGGCTGATCGCCTGGGCCTTCGGCTTCCGCGCTGAAGACGGCCCGTTCGCTGGCGCCGGCTGGATCATGTCGATCATCGGCGGATTGATCGTCGTGTGGGCGGCCCTGGCACTCTCACGACCACGCCCCGGCCGCGTATCCTAAGCTAGCCTTGGCAACGTCGTGGCAGGGTGGAACGGCCGGCGAGATCGCCGGCTGTCCACCGCCGCGGCCTTCTCTCAAGTCGGGCCTTTCCTTGCAGTCCCCGGTACGCAAAATGCACCCGCGGGCAATCTGAGCAAAGCATTACCTCATTCTGAGCCAAGCGAAGAATCTTGCGCTATGTCAGACCCTTCGCTTTGCTCAGGACGACCGGCCCATCGCGAACCCACTGAATTGAATTAGTAGGCGGAGAAGGGGCATGACGCACCGCGAGACGACCACCCCGGTCAGAATCGCCCTGGCCGAGGATGATGACGATCTGCGCAAGGCCTTTGTCGGCATGCTCGAGTTGCTCGGCAATCATGTCGTGTGCGCCGCAGCCGACGGCGGCGAGCTGCTCGAGGCGTGTTCCAAAGAGCATGTCGACCTGGCCATGGTCGATCTCGATATGCCCGTCGTCGACGGCCTGGAAGCCGCGGAACAAATCTCCGAACGCGGCATCCCGGTCGTCCTGATCTCCGGCCACCCCGACGTCCGCGAAGTGGTCGTCGAGCACGAGCCGGTGGTCACCCGCATCGTCAAGCCAGCGACCCTCGACAGCTTCCGCAAGGCGATCGCTCAGGCGCTGGGGACAGCGCGGCAGTAGGTGAGTGGTGAGTAGGTGAGTAGGTGAGTAGTGAGTAGCAACTCATCCCACCCACGACCGGCGGTGGTTCAATCAAATTCCCATTTAGCCTCGCCGCTTGCGGCGAGTCGCGGGGCAAGCCCCGCGGCTAAATGAATATCATCTCGCTCACCGGCGAAGTAGCTCTTCCGCGTCGCCGCCGCAGCAGACGGCGCTAAATCAGAATCAAGCTGATCCACTGCCCAACTGCGGCGACAATGGCGCCGCGCTGTATGGGCCGCTACGATGCCGATGCCTATCAACATTAGTTCGGAACAAGCCGGTTACCCAGCCATGAGCCCTCGCACCGCATTTGCAGCTTGCGTGCTCGCCATGATCAGCCCGATCCCATCGCCGACCCGCGCCGCCGAAGCCGACCACGTCGAGTACGCCATCGCCGTCCACGGCGGCGCCGGCGCGTGGGCCAGCATTACCGAGGAAGACCGCGCCGCCACTGAAGCGGAACTTCGCCGCGTCGTCGCCCTCGGCCGCGACAGGCTCGCGGCCGGCGAGTCGAGCCTCGACGTGGTCGAGCGCGTCGTCGCCGAGCTCGAAGATTCCCTCTACTTCAACGCCGGCCGCGGCGCCACGTTCAACGCGCTGGGTCAGCATGAGCTCGACGCCTCGATCATGGACGGCCGCAACCTCGACTGCGGCGCCGTCGCCGGCGTCAGCTCAGTCAAAAACCCTGTGAAGCTCGCCCGCGCGGTGATGGCCGAAACGAAGCACGTCATGCTCATCGGCGCAGGCGCGGACGCATTCGCGAAGTCCCACAGGCTCGAACTCGTGGCGCCCGAATACTTCTGGACACCGCGGCAACGCGAGCGACTCCAGAAGTGGCAAGCGCGCCACGTCGACGGCGCCCGCGCCCCCGCGGAAGAAGACGAACCCGAGTCGATCGAAGAACACCACGGCACCGTCGGCTGCGTCGCCCTCGACCGCGACGGCCACCTGGCCGCCGCCACCAGCACCGGCGGCCTCGAAGGCAAACTCCCGGGCCGCATCGGCGACAGCCCCGTCATCGGCGCCGGTACATACGCCGACGACGCCACGTGCGCCGTCTCCTGCACGGGCGTCGGCGAAGAGTTCATCCGCCGCGCCGTCGCGTACGACATTGCGGCGCGCATGCGCTACGCCGACTCTACGCTCGAGCAGGCCGTCTCCGTGCAGTTCGACGAGCGACTGCGCCCCAACGACGGCGGCCTGATCGCCGTCGACCGCAACGGCCGCATCGCCATCCGCTTCAACACCGCCAAAATGGCCCGCGCCGCCGCCGACTCCACCGGCCGCCTCGAAGCAACGCTCGGCCGGTAGTCAGATTGATACATCACTAGCCGTCCTAATAGCCCCGCCGTTCACGGCGGGGCGCAGGGCGGCGTCGTAAGCCCGGCCGAGAGACGGGTTCTGATTTGCATCGGCGCAGCGCCGAGGCCGAATCAATCCGCGGCC
>DASVCM010000553.1:0-2258 GCA_036381635.1 Lacipirellula sp. | reverse complement strand
TTGGCCGACCGCCAACGGCTCCGACGGCAACAGCGTGTTCCTGCTCCCCAACGCCCTGTCCGAAGCAGGAAATGACAGTCCCGCCAATTGGCGGCCCTCGGCGCACGGCGCGTACAGCGCTCGGTTTGCCCGCGCCGGCGGACAGGGCGAAAATCACGGCTCGCCGGGCCTGGTCGACACGCAAATGCAGGCGCCGTTCGCTCCCTCGCCCGACGCGGCCTGGTCGATGGTCATCCTGCCGGACACTCAAAACTACGTGAAACGCGTCCGCGACCTGCCGATCTTCTTCCAGCAAACGAATTGGATCAAAGACAATCGCGATCTGTTCAATATCCAGCTTGTGATGCAGGAAGGCGACTTCGTTAACAACAACGACACCGACAACCCCACCAGCGGCGATCAGACGGGCGATCAGCAGTGGGCCAACGGCCGCGCCGCCATGAGCGTCCTCGACGGCTACGTGCCGTATATCATCGCCGCCGGCAATCACGATTTCGGTTTTACCAACGCCGATAATCGCGACACGCAGTTGAACGATTACTTTCAACCCTCGCAGAATCCGCTCAACGATCCGGCGCAAGGGGGCATTCTCAAGGGCGTCTTCCAGTCCGGCCATCTTGAAAACGCCTACTACGAGGTTCAAGGAGCGGACGGGCGCGATCTGCTCGTCTTCTCCTTGGAGTTCTGGCCTCGCCAGGCGGTCATCAACTGGGCCAACCAGATTGCCGGATTGCCCCAGTACCAGGACCACACCGCCGTCCTCCTGACGCATTCGTACATGGACCAGGATGAAGAGTACTGGGACGTGACCCCGCCGGTTTCCGGGCTTGGCAGCGACGGCAACGACGGCATCGAAATGTGGAACGAACTCGTCCGATTCAACGGCAACTTCGAGATGACGTTCAATGGCCACATCGGCGGCGACGGCGTCGGGTTCAAGCATAGCGTCGGACTGGAAGGCAACGACGTCTACCAGATGCTGATCGACACCCAGTTTGAAACTAACGGCGGCAACGGCTGGTTGCGAGTTGTCGAATTCCTGGAAGACGGCAAGACCGTGCGTGTTCGCACGTACTCGCCCTTTCTCGATATGAGCCGCACGAGCCCCGCGCACCAGTTCGAGCTGGTACTGTCCCAATTGCCGATGACGCCGGGCGACTTTAACGCCGACGGCGTGGTCGACAACTCGGATCTGGCCGCCTGGAGCGATCACCTGGGCCTGGCTCAAGACGCCCGCCGCATCGACGGCGACGCCGACGGCTATGGCGCCGTCGACGGCGCCGATTTCCTCGCCTGGCAGCGGCAACTCGGCCCGCGAGCCGGGTCGTCCTCGACCCCGGCCGCCGAAGCCGTCCCCGAGCCCGCGGCATTCGCCACGATGGCCCTAGCGCTGGCCGCCGCTTGCGGCCTGGCGCCCCGCCGCCGCGGACTCTGAATCGCCCCTAGGCGCCCCATCGTGTTAGCCGCGACGCGGTAGCGGAGCGCGTTTCATGAGCGCTTAGGGTACTTCTGCGTCCTCAAAGAAACCCAAAACTTCTTGTAGAAAGTGGCCACCGGCTCTGCTAATTTCGATGCCACAAACAGCACAGGCTGATTACATAGCGATCTTTGAAAACTCAACCGCTCTCGCCGACGCCCGCCAGCGTGTTGCGCTTCGCGTCTGCAGCCCCGGCCTCCGGCCGGGGGCCGCTCTCCACCAGGACAAGCCTTGCCCTGGGAGGTGCGCGACCCCCGGGCAGAGCCCCGGGCCTGAAATCAGCACGCCTCCAGTCAAACTGGCTTTTTGTCGCCAAAAATCGCGTTTCGCGACAAAATTCAGACCGCAGGCGCGAGCGGAAGCTACTTGCTGTACTGCAGAATCTGCTTGTCCGCCAGCAGCCGCTCCTTCAGCGGACCGTAGTCCACGTCCTGCACGGCAATGCCCGCGTCGATCGCCTGGCACGCCGCCGTCGCCGCCGACTGGCCCAGGATCATGAACACCGGCTCCATCCGGATCGAGCCGTACGCGATGTGCGACGAGCTGAGGCACACCGGCACGAGCAGATTCTCCGCTTCGCCGCGCTTCGGCACGATCGCCCGGTAGCTGATGGCGTACGGCCCGCCGGGCGACACCTGCACGTCCCCTTCATTGGCGGCGTGGCCGTTTTCATCGACGTACCGCTGGCAGTTGTGCGAGTCCATGTTGTACGAGCCCATGCCGACCGGATCCTCCGGCTGCCGCTTTCGCCGCGTGTCGTTCTCGGTCACGACATAGTCGC
>DASVCM010000552.1:0-8134 GCA_036381635.1 Lacipirellula sp. | reverse complement strand
TTCCAGAATTTCCGCAGCTTCGTCGTGGTAGGCATGGTCATTCGCATTGTCCTGCGCTGGCCGCGCAGCAAGAACGGTGAGCTGGAGGGCGCCGCGGGGGAAGATGGCGCCGCGAGGGTTTCAACGTGTAGTCCTCTCGCTGGAGCGAGATGATTCTCTTCTCGCGGAGTGAGAAGACTACACTCGGAGCGAGAGGGCTACGCTGACTCTGTCGACTGAGCCGGTTGCGGAGTTTGCGGTCCGTTTCGTCATCGCACCGCGCATGCCGCCGCGCATCGGCCCAGAACGTTAAACCATAACAGATTTTCCGGCGGCGAACTACGCGCGGCGGTGGAGGCCCGCAGGCTAAAACCTTCGCTTAAGGAAGAGCTTTCGCGGCCGTCAAAGTTTACCCAAGAGTTGTCGTAAACCGCTTGCTGAAAATTACTTCCGCATCTCTCAAGGGGCGTCTTTGGAGCGGCCGATATCACCGGTGTCGCAAGCTAAGCACTCACGTGTCAGTAGCGACACATTTAGATGGAGTCGACCGCCGGTAGTTACTGATTCGGGCCATGGACTGGCTCGACTGGCGCCGACCCGACCTGTGGGGACTGCCCCGCGACGACCCGCCTTGCCGAGTGCCGGCCCCGCCCGGTTGCTCCCGCCCCGTACACCCCGCCCTGCGGCCGACGCGGCCGCCCTCTGTCGCCACGACAGGACCGAAGGGAGTGTTCCGCCGCGCGAGCGCCACGCTGGGCAAGCTGTCGCCTGGCGCCAGTCCCCAACGCAATAGGAGACGTGGTTCGATGAAAGGGAACGTGTTAGGAGCGCTTTTGGTGAGCGTCTGCCTGGCAGGTCAAAGCTACGGCGCTGGCCTGCTGGATCGGATGCTCGGCAACGGCTGCGGCTGCGACTGTTGCGAGCCGTCTTGCTGCTGCGAAAAGTCGTGCGGCTGCCCAGACGAGTGCTGTGAGCCCGCCTGCGGCTGTGGCTACGACGCCTGCTGCGACAACGGCTGCGGCCGCGGTTGCTGCATCCTCGACCGCCTGTTCGGCGGCAAGCACAAGCATGACTGCTGCTGCGAGCCGGCCTGCGGTTGCGAAGACGCCTGCTGCGAAGCTAGCTGCGGCTGCGAAGACGTCTGCTGCGACAACGGCTGCGGCCGTCGCTGCTGCCTGCTGGACCTGTTCCGCCGCGACAAGGGTTGCTGCTGCGAACCGGCCTGCGGTTGCCAGGACGCCTGCTGCGAAGCTAGCTGCGGCTGCCCGAGCGATGTCTGCTGCGACAACGGCTGCGGCCGTCGCTGCCTGCTGAGCCGCCTGTTCGGCCGCAAGCACAACTGCTGCTGCGAAGCCAGCTGTGGCTGCGAAGCGAGCTGCGGTTGCGACGCCGGCTACAGCGATTGCGGTTGCAGCCCGGCTGCCGGAGCCCCGGCGGCTGGCGAAGCGGCCCCGATCCCGCCGGCCCCGGTCGCCGACCCGGCTGCCAAGCTGGGCCAGCCCCGCAAGGTCGTCTCGGCTAGCTTCGTCCGCTAAACCGCAGACCGACAACTGAGTCCCCCTCTGAGGACCTGTCTCGAGCCTTCGGGCTCGGGGCAGGTTCTTTTTGTTGATAGGATTCAGAGGTCAGGGTTCAGGCTGCAGGAGTCAGAGTTCAGAGTTCAGAAGTCAGGGGTCAGAGTCGGGGGGTAGCAAGATGCAATCTTTGTCTTTCCTTTCTGAACCCTGAACCCCGAACCCTGCGTACTCAAGCCGTGCGAAATCGAACCCTCATCGCCGCTTTGCTCATCGCTTGCGTCGTCGCGACTGCCGCTCTGGCGCAAGAGAGCTCACAACAAGAGAACGCGGCGTTAACCAGCACTCTCACGCAGCTCATCCGCGACGCCATCCCCCTCGCGTACGACAAGCAGAAGGACTGGGGCGCCACGCGCGAGATTACCATCGGCTACCGCGTCGACGGCAAGCCGTTCCACTATCACGTCCATCGCCGCAAGAAGGCCGTCGAGCACGGCGTTTGGAAGCACTACAGGCTTCGCCACATCGATCCGGCCAACAACCTCCGCGTGCGCCTTCGCGACTTGCACGCAATTGCCCCAGGCCGCATGGGCTTCACGCTGGAGCTTGAATCAAAGCTCGACGCCTGGGCCCGCGCCAAGGTCTACCAGTACGGAGTTCATCTCATCGCCTTGGAAATGGAAGCCGACCTCCGGCTGCGCGTGGAGATCCGCGGCGAGGTCGGCCTGCAGGCGACGATCGTCAACGGAGCCGCGGCCATGGCGGTTCAGCCGGTCGTTACCGACGCGAAGTTGGCGCTCGACGAGCTGAACATCCGCCGCGTGAGCGAAGCCCGCGGTCCGATCGTACGCGAGCTCAGCGACGGCGTTCGCGGTATTCTTGAAGACGAGCTCAACGGCCCGCACCTCGCGGCCAAGCTCAATCGTGCGATCGAAAAGAAGCGCGACCGATTGACCTTCGCCGCTGGCGACCTCATCGCCCAAGGCTGGTGGCCTGCATCGCAGTGAATGGTCGTTAGATGATTCCTCCGGTCCCCTCCCCTTGATGGGGAGGGTTAGGGAGGGGTGATCGAAGTGTGTACCAGCTTCGACCCCCTCCCCAGCCCTCCCCACAACGGGGAGGGAGCCGGAGGGTACCTACACCCAACTACGCCCGCCGGCGTTGCTGCGGCTTCTTCTTTACGGGCACGAAGTGCTCCGGCGGCAGCTTCATGGCGATCACGCGGAAACCGAATTTCTCGCCGATCTTCACCGCCTCGCCCTCGGCGACCGTGTGCTCGCCAACGATCATTTGCAGCAGCTCCTCGCAGCCCTTGTCGAACTTGATAATCGACCCCGGCGCCAGGCCCACGACGTCGCCCACCGATTCCTTCTTGCTCGCAAGCTGCACGCTCACCGGCACGCTGATCTTCAGCAGACTCCGCAAGTAGTTCGGCAGCGAGGTCAGATCGCGCGGCTTCAGCGCCTCATTTCCCGCCGACGGCTGATCCGTTTCCTTGTGTGCTGACGCGCCCGCGCCGACGGAAATCGGAGCCTCGGTCGCGAAGAGCTCCGCTGGCGCCTCCAGCGGCCACATCAGGCTGAGCTGCGCCGTCTCTTCGCCGCGTTGCACTTCAAGCGGCAAGAAGGTCGCGCTCGCCGAGAGATGCGCCCGCTTCACGGCTGCGCCCAGATGATCAACGACCCGCGCCTTGAACTCGCTCGCCGGGAGCGACTCAGGCAACAACAGCGCGCCCAGCTCCTGGGCCAGCGTCGCCAGCCGGCTGTCGCCGGAAGCATCGGGCGCGGCGCACCACGGGGGCACAAGGCCGGACGCTTGCGGCAGCGCGATCGCCACGCCGCCGCCGCCGATGTGCAGCAACACGACCAGCGCCGCGCCGTCGAATCCAGCCGGCGCCGGGTCCAGGACGAGCGGCGTCGGCTCGCCGACCGTCAGCTTGAACTCCCCGCCCAGCGCGCGGCCCAGGGCGGCGGCAGCCTCATCGGCCCCGGCGGTGCACGCCGCCGCAATCGACGCGGCCATGTCGGGAGTCAGTTCACTCATTGCGGCAATTGCTTCGGCGTCACGAGGGCGCAGTTACGAAAGCATTATCGGTTGTTTAACCGCTAGACTTTGCCGCGCCCGAATGGTCGCTGCGGGACCAGCCCGGTCGGCCGCCAGTGCTGTCGCCGGCTGCCGTCGGGGCAAGGCCGTCGAATTCGCAAGGTTTTTGCCGCGCCTCAGGCCCTAAACCGGCGAAATCGCAGCGAATTGCGGTTTCCGGCACGGCCCTTGCGATTTGCCCCTGTTCGGCGACGGGGACCCTCCTCGCGCTCCAGTGAGAAGTCTCGGTCACTTCCATGCGAACATTTGGAGGAAGGCAATCATGCGAGTCTCGACATCAACCATGGTCGGCCTGCTGAGCGCTGCGCTGTTCTGCGTGACGCCGGCGTTTGGTCAGAGCAGCAGCGGCGCCGGCGCTAGCGGCTCGGTCGGAGCTGGCTCGAGCATCGGCACAGGCGCCGGCACCAGCAGCGGCGCCAGCACCAGCGGCACGCTCAGCGGCAACAACACGGCGGCCGGCGCAGGCGTAGATAACAACGCCGCCGCCGGCGTAGGCGTCGGCACAAACTCCGCCGCGGGCGTCACCTCGCCTCGCTCCGCCACCGCTCAAACCGCCACCGGCAGCGGCACGGGCGTGTCGGCCGCCGGAACTGCGACCGACAGCAGCGCGTCGATCGGCGCGAGCTCCGCTCGTACGGGCGGCGCTTCCACCACCGGCGCCGGCGCGGCCTCGACCAATGTCGGCGGAACGGTCGGCACTGATACGGCCACCGGCGCCAGCGGCACGAACACGCTCTCCGGTTCCGCGAACGCCGGCGGCACGGTCGCCACCCAAGGCAACTCGGGGGCGGCCGGCATCGCCAACGCCACCAACCAGCCGACCGTCGGCAGCGGCCAGGTCGGCGTGAGCGGCCAGGCGGGCGTCGGCGGCACCGGCGCGGCCGACCTCGGCGCCAATGCGGCCATCGACACGCAGCAGCAGTTGCGGGCTGAGAATCAGGCGGCGGGCGCCAACGTGAACGCGCAGGCCAATCTGCAGGCCGGCGCCGATCGCAACGCGCGTTGGCGGTTCAAGCAGCACAACGGCGAGTGGTGGTATTGGACGCCCCAGAACTCCTGGATGATCCATCGCGACGGCAACTGGATCGCGTACGACCCGAACACCTACACCGTGCCGCAGCAGCAGTTCTATAGTGGCGGCGGCGGCTACTATGTAGAGCCGGGCTACTCGAACCAATACTACTACAGCACGCCGCGGTATCGCTCGGGCTACGCCCCTGGCTATAGCCAAGGTTACTACTACAACGATGGTTATGGCCGTTACCAATCCGGTTTCCGCGGCGACTATGGCTACGGCAACAACTACGGATACGGCAGTGGTTATGGCCAAGGTTACGGCGGCGCCTATGTCGATCCCGGCTTCCGCGCGGGCGCGAATGTCGGCGGAGCCATCGGCAGCGCCATTGGCGGCAATCAGGGCGGCAACATCGGCGCGGCCATCGGCGGCGCCCTTGGATCCGGCCGGTAACCGCGAGTTTTAGACGAAGAGTCGAGTCTGTTCTTTGACAGTTTACAGCAGACTGGAAAGAGACTAGCTCTCAATGGGCGGGTTGTCCCGTAAAGGGATAACCCGCCCATTCCATGCGCTGATATAATTCAGGACCACCGATCACGC
The DNA here is from genome assembly GCA_036381635.1 of Lacipirellula sp. GTDB lineage: Bacteria > Planctomycetota > Planctomycetia > Pirellulales > Lacipirellulaceae > Lacipirellula. The sequence goes on along the minus strand of DASVCM010000552.1, from coordinate 2,923 downwards.
TAGTAGCCGCGGCTTAACGAGCCGCCGGAGCGCCACCAGCGACGCACCACTCCACAGCGTACAACGCCATAATGCCCGCTACCCTCGAATCCCCCAAGCTCGACCTCAAACCGTACAAGTCGCTCGACAACGCCGAGCTCCAGCGACGCATCAACGCCGTCCGCGCTGAGCTCGGGCCCAAGCTGCTGATCCTCGGCCATCACTACCAGCAGGACGAGGTGATCGCCCTGACCGACCTCACCGGCGACAGCTACCAGCTCAGCCAGATGGCCGCCGCTAGCGCCGAGTGCCGCTACATCGCGTTCTGCGGCGTTCACTTCATGGCCGAGACGGCTGATATCCTGGCCAATCGCCCCGAGAAGCTCGCTGAGCGCAACGGCGAGCGCGTGACCGTCATCCTCCCCGACATCGCCGCCGGCTGCTCGATGGCCGACATGGCGGCGATCAACCAGATCGAATCCGCCTGGGACCAGCTCGCCGAGGTAATCGACACGAGCGACATCACGCCGGTCACCTATATCAACTCGGCCGCCGCGCTGAAGGCATTCGTCGGCAAGAATGGCGGCATCGTCTGCACTTCAAGCAACGCCAAGGCGGCGCTGGAGTGGGCGTTCGCTCGCACCAGCCGCGTGATGTTCTTCCCCGACCAGCACCTGGGCCGCAACACGGCGCTGGCGATGGGGATTCCTATCGAGCAGATGCCGCTGTGGGATCCGTACGCCGACGACCTCGGCGGCAACGCCGAAGAGCAGATCAAAAGCAGCCGCGTGATCCTCTGGAAGGGCCATTGCAGCGTCCACCAGATGTTCCAGCCCGCGCACGTCCACCAGTTCCGCGAGCAGCACCCGGGCATCAAGATCCTCGTCCACCCCGAGTGCCCGCGCGAGGTGTTCGACCTGGCCGACGAGTCGGGCAGCACCGGCAAGATCATCAAGACGGTCGAAGCGGCCCCGCCGGGCACGAAGTGGGCCATCGGCACCGAGCTGCACCTGGTGAACCGCCTGAAGCAGCAGCACCCCGAGCAGGAAATCTACTTCCTTTCGCCGGTGGTCTGCATGTGCGCAACGATGTACCGCATCGACCTGGCCCACCTCGCCTGGAGCCTGGAAAACCTCGCCGCCGGCACGCCGGTGAACGTCATCGAAGTCGACGAAGAAACCGCCAAATGGTCGCTCCTCGCCCTAGAACGCATGCTAGAAGTTAAGTAGCCGCGGGCTAACAGCCCGCCGGAGCACCACGAGCAACGCCGCTCACCTATAGACCCCGCGCCCCTCCTCCCATTTCCACCCGACATGCGAAGGCAGATATGTCGTCGTCAAATAGTCAAAGTGCACTTGGTCCTTCATCCGCCGCTTGTTAGCACCCTTCGCCAACCACTTCCGCTTAGCAACTTCCTTATTCAGCCGTCGCGACAGTGACTCACGTAACCCATCGCTCACATGCTGCGGCGTCCGCTCATCAGGCCAACTAACGATCGCATGAACGTGGGTAGGTTCCGTCGCTACGGCGTGAATGCGAAGCTTCTGAAACTCGGCGGCCTTCACTAATTCGTCGATTAGAAGAAGCTGTGTCTGACCTTCAAATGCCGCCGAGTCTCCTTTCGCGACCTTCATCTTCCGTTTATAGGCGGAAGCCAGCTCCTCGTCCGTCGGCAGCAGCCCGTCGCGCCAGTGGACAAATCCCTCGGGCCTGTCGGGAAGCCACGTGCCATAGCCGTGATAAGTAAACAGGAAGCACGGCATCTTTCGCCCCGCTCCGGCGGGCTGTTAGCCCGCGGCTACTGTGAAAAGAATCCCGCGCCGCAGAGTCTACCAGAACTAGCAGCCGCGAGCTAACAGCTCGCCGGAGAGCCCTCGCTAGTCGCCCCCTTCCGATACCGCCGCACCCCAGGCGCCAGCGCCAGCGCCACAAACGCCGCAAACGCATAGCACCGCCCGTAGTCCAACTCCGCCGCCCGCGAAACGTCAAGCGCCGACTCATCGATCGCCTCGCCGCCATCCACCGTAAGCAGCGCCTCTGCCGTTTCACGCGGCAAGGGCAACGGCAACGCGCCTTCCATGCCATTCATGTAAACCACATGGACGACCGGTACGGGCTTATAAAAGTACCCGTGGTGAATGACGTGCGCCGTTTGGTCTATCGACGGCGTGCGACTCAGATACTCCACCGCCGCTTCAAAGGTTAGATCCTTCGGCTCTGCCCAGAGAACGCCGTGCCACGGCGCCTCGATTACCAGCAGCGTATTGGCCGTGCCGTCGGGCACCTCGCTGTACTTCCGGCCTCGCCCCGGCGGCCACGCGGTCCGATCTCCCACGACCGCCAGGTACTGCCCGGTCGCCGCGGCGCCAGCATGCGCAGGACACTCGTAGGACTCCACGTGCATTTCCACCGTGTACCCGCGATTAATCCGGCTATCCCATGGTTCGTCCAGCGCAAGCTGACTGTGCAGCGCTTGCTGGCCCATGTAGGGCAAAATCGCCGTCCGCCAACTATGCAGCGCCCCGCCGCTCTGGTCGTACGTCGTCGCCGGCGGGAGCGCGCCATTTGCGTATTCGTAGTTCTGCAATGCCAAACCAATCTCCTTGAGATTGACCACACAGGCCATTCGGTTGGCCATCTGCCCCAGGTCGTAATGGGGGAGCATCAGCGCAACGACCCCCGCGACGAGTGCAACAGCACACCCAAGCCTCGGCGGCGGCATCCAGAACGCCAATCCAAAAAATGAAACAACGATCCCTCCGACTGCTCAAAACGCCGCCATCCCTGCCGCCAGCAGCGCAAACACATACGCGATCGTAACCAAACTAAACTTCATCGCGACCCAATCAGTAGCCGCGGTTCAACGAACCGCCGGAGAACCCTCGCTGGACGACGCATTACGCACTAGCCGCAAAGCCGGCAACAGCGCAAGCAGCAAAAACAC
>DASVCM010000551.1:0-2916 GCA_036381635.1 Lacipirellula sp. | reverse complement strand
ATTCTGCGCGCAGTGATGCAACTTGATTTGTTGCCAGGAATGGGGAGTGGGACCGAAGGCGCGGCTCAATTGCCGTTGGGACTGCTCTTTTAGTTTGATGGTCCGGCGAAGCAACCCTCGTGAATCTGGCGCATGAGCTCTCTTCGCGAAATCCCTGAAGTGGCGGCTCTGCGCTCCAGCCGCCATCTCATCCGCATTCCGCCGGAGATCGACGTGCCGCTGACGCCGCGCGTGCGGCAGCTCATCGACTCGGCCGAATTTCGCCGGCTGGCGCACATTAGCCAGCTGGGGCTAGTCAGTCTCGTATATCCCGCGGCAAATCACAGCCGGCTCGAGCATTCGCTGGGCGTCTATCGGATGGCGCTGCTGTACCTCGATCGCCTTTCGGATGATCAGCGTTTCGCCGCCGCGGTGCAGCCGGAAGCAGCCGAGCGATTTCTGGTGGCGGCCCTGCTACATGATCTAGGGCACTGGCCGTTCTGCCATCCGATCGAGGACCTCAACCTTCGCCAGGTGCCGAGCCACGAGCTCTTCGCTAACAGCTTCCTGCTCGAAGGCGAGCTGGCCGACCTGCTGCGGGATGAGTGGGACGTCCAGCCGCGCGACGTGGTCGAGATGCTCTCGGGCAAGCCGGCCGACCGCTCGGGCCGGCTGCTGCGGAGCATGCTCTCCGGGCCGATCGACGTCGACAAGATGGACTACCTCATGCGGGACAGCCTGCATGCGGGCGTGCCCTACGGCCGCAACTTCGACCAGCCGCGGCTTATCCAGAGCTTGTGCCTGAACGAGGCGGGCGATCGGCTGGCGATCACCGATAAAGGCAAGACCGCCGCCGAGATGATGGTCTTTGCCCGCTACGTGATGTTCAGCGAGGTGTATTGGCATCACGCGGTGCGCTCCGCGACGGCCATGCTGCAGCGCGCGTTTTTTTTGCTCCACCATCATCTGGACGTTGACGCGCTGTTCCGAATGGCGGAGCAGCCGATGATCGAATCGATGAGCAAAGCCGCCGGCGACGGCCCCGCGAGCGAGTTGCTCGACGGCCTGTTCGGCCCGACGCGGCGACTCTACAAGCGGGTCGCGCAGTGCAGCCTGTTCCAGCACCCGGAGCTCTACCAGCGGCTCGCCCGCCGACCGTACCCGTGGCTGGTGCGTTGTACGGAGCAGTTTGCAAGTGTGGCCAGCCGTGCACTCTCACGAGTCGTGGCGCCGCATGAGGTCCTGTTCGACGCCCCGCCAATGGAACTGGAGGTGGAGTTCAACATCGAGGTGTTTTACTCCAAGGAGGGCGCCTATCGGCAACTGGGCGACGTCTCGCCTGTGGTCAAGACGCTCGCGCGCCAGCAGTTCGACGACTACGTGAAGCGCGTGCGATTGTTCGCGCATCCCCGAATCGCCGCGGACTTGCGAGCGCAACCCGCGCTGACCGAGCTGATTGCCGAGGCAATCGACGAGGCCGGTTAGTGCTCGTCATCCTGAGCGGAGCGGAGGATCTGGCGGGGCGCTAGATTCTTCGCTCCGCTCAGAATGACGCCAACGTTACTGCAACGTCACCGCCGAAAGTTCCGAGTTCGCATGGTGCATGCACCGGCGAAACTCGGCAAAGTGGTGTTCCGCCATTTCCGGCGACAGAAAGTCGTTCTCCACGAGCACTTCAACCAGCGGCTGGGCCCGGCTGGCTTGCTCGGCCAGCAACTTCGTCACGTCGTCCTCAGTCAGGTAGCCCAGCTTGACGGCCAGCTCGCCAAACAGCGCATTCGGCTCGTCGCACTGGGCGCGGAGAATCGCGAACACCTGCCGAAACGTGAGCCGCCGCATTTCGATGGCCAGGGCCCCAAGCTGCGGTCGAGTGTTGAGCTGCAGCTTGGCAGCCTCGAAGAACTCCTCGCAGCTAATCACGCCGTTATCAACCAGGTACATGGCAAACTGCATCGCGGCCGGCTCCCATCATCAAGTAAGGACATGCACGTGGCGAGCGCGCCGGACCGGCCGCTTCCGCGACCAGTAGCCCAGCGGGCGAAAGGTCGCCCCTAAAGTTTATGTCTTAAGTTCCGAGTTCTCTTTTCAGACGGTGGCGGCATGTGGATGAATGTGGCCCGAGGCCTAACGGCGCCGTCCCAATCGTTACAACCGGACGCCGAACGACCTGCTGCACGCTCGGCGCGCAGCGCCACTGAGCGGACATGCGTAGTAGGACGGCTTGTTTTTGCCGCGAGAATCGCGATGCCCTGGGACCCATCACGTCGCAAAGAAGCCACAACCCCATATGCAGGCGGGTCTTGTGCCTCAAAAATCGCCTCCAATTGAGCCGCTCCCGCCGAGTATTATCCCTCGCGGCACGTCACTTGCCTTAAGCTGCGCAACTTGTCCGGCATACCAGGAGGGTGAACCGCTTCGACCGATTCTGTGTCGAACTATCCAGACCGCGCTCATCAGGCGGCCATGAGGAGTTTTCGATGATCCAAGAAGGCGAAACGTTTGACGTGGGGACGCTGCGCCCCCATTTCTCGCCGGGACCTTTGTCGGCCCGCGCCGAGGCGGCCGTCCCAGTCGTCCGCGAAACGGCCGAGCAGGAGATTACGCGCCTCACCTGGAACGTCCTCGACGGCAGCGCCTCGCTGTCCGATCGCCAGCGGCTGGCCGAATTGGTCAAGGCGCAGCATGCCGTGCGCCGCCGGATTGATCGTTAAGTTGCGCGCATCGGTACTCTTTGCGGACCCCTCGGCAGACCTCGGGGTGACAGGGTTCTATCGGGCAGCGAGTTTTCCCCTGTTAAGCTGCAGCGATTGCGTAATGCGTGCCGATATGGTTCTCCAGGCCGCCGGCTAGTGCCGCGGTCTGATTCGCCACGGACGCGAGTCATGTAACGACAGTCTCAGCCGGAGCGCCACGGAAGCAGGCCGCCCCCGGCAAGCG
>DASVCM010000550.1:0-5053 GCA_036381635.1 Lacipirellula sp. | reverse complement strand
CAGGCGGACCCCCGGTGGCGGGCTTGGTCGGGGCTTGTGGGGGCGCGGCTGGTTTGGCGCGCTGCTTTTCGGCGTAGATCCGTTCGATCAGTTGTTCGTAGCCGCGGACCATAGCTTGGAGCGACCCGCGATCGATCACTCGACGGCGGCCTTCGGCGCCCAGCTTTCGGCGGAGTTCGGCGTTGTTGAGTAGTGCTGTAACTTCGCGGACGTAGGCATTCAGATCGCTCGGCGGGAAAAGGCGACCTGTTTCGTCCGGAATTACCGATTCCTTGACGGAGCCCACGTTCGATGCAACGACGGGGACTTCGACAGCCAGCGCTTCGAGGACCGATACCGGCGCCGCTTCGTTGTGCGAGGTGAGGGCGACGACGTCGCACGCGGACAGCACGGCGGGGACGTCGTGACGGGCGCCGAGGAAGTGGCTGGCGTCGCCGATGCCTAATGAATCGGCCAATGCCTGCAATTCCTCACGGCGCGGCCCGTCGCCGATGATCATGAACTGGGCATCGGGGAATTTGGTTACGATTTGCTTAGCGCCTTGAAGAAATAGCTCGTGGTTCTTCTCGGGTCGCAGCGCGGCGAGAATGCCGACGACGGGGGCGCCGACGGCTACGCCAAGCTCTGCGCGAATCCGGGCGCCATCTTGCGGGACGAAGCGCTCGCAATCGATGCCGTTGTAGATGGTGTGAACTTTTGCTTCGGGAAAGCGCTCGTTTTCGACAAGATGGCGGGCGTGAGCGTCGGCCACGCCGATGAAGGCGTCGGTCCAGCGCGTGAGCATGCGATTCAGCCGGCCGACGCCGTCAGGCCAACCGGTGCTGTGCAGGGCCGAGGCGATGACCGGCACGCCGGCCAGCTTCGCCGCGATGCGGCCCCAGAACATCTTGTCGCCGGCGCCGACGGTAATGACCGCGTCGGCCCGGGGCGAGCGCATGAGCTTCCACAACCGCCAGAGGACGCCGATGTCGTACTTGTTCTTGATCAGGCCGCAATGGACCGGCATCGCCTGCGAAAGCTCCTCGCCCAGCGGACCTGGCTCCTTGAGGCACACGATTTCCGGGGCAAACCGCGTGCGTTCCATCCCGCGCACGAGATTCACCAGCAGCGTCTCGGCGCCGCCGATGGGCATACTCGTGGTGAGGAACAGAACGCGGAGCGGAGTATGGGAGTTTGCGATGGTCATATAAAGGCGGCGGTTTCTTGTTCAGGTGCTCACAGCGGGTCGTGGTCGCAGCGGGACGAACCTTGCCAGGACGCCGAGGGCGAACTTCCAAAGTTGTTGGCGTTCGCTTGTTGTCAGGACAACGTCAGTCGTCAAACTGGCGGCGACGAGAACCATCGCGATAACCGTTGCCGGCCAGACGCCGAGGCCCAGCGCGGCGGGCGTCAATGCCAGAATCCAGACGCCGCGGTCGATTGCCAGGCCGTGGCGGCGGTTGAGCGTGAGCGTCGCGAAGAGGCAAGCCAAGGCGCCGGCCGCGGCGGCCATGGAGCATCCGTACAAGCCGAAGTGCGGAAGGAGCGCGAGGTTCAATACGACCGTCGTCAACAGGCCCAGCGCAAGCGGGACCATTTGCAACCAGTTCTTCTCGGCGCACCAGAGATAGTTCTGGGCAATCAGGTAAATGCTGTACCAGACGCAGCCGGCGACGGCCCACGGCAGGACGCTGAGCCCAAGATCGTAACGGCCTTCGAGTACCACGTTGAACAGCAGCGGCCCGGCAATGATCACGCAGGCGCCGAACAACAGCATGCCAAGGGCGGTGAGCTTGATCGCAAGATTCAGCCGCGAGCCAACCTCCACGCGGCGGCCGGCTTCCCAGTCGTGGCTGAGGTGCGGCATGACCATGCCGGTGAGCATTTCGGCGATGGAAACCATCAACAGCGGCACGAGGCGACTGGCGTGATAGTGGCCGATCTGGTCGAGGGCCTCCTCCGGCGACATGCCGGCGTAGTGGACCAGCATGTAGCGATCGACCACTGCGAACAGGTGGGTCATCAGGTTCGTCGCCCACACGAAGAAAGCGAAGCGGAGGAGCTTGCCCCAAAACTCGCTGTGGGCGAGGCGATCCGGCGGTTGTTCGAGATGGAAAAGCGCGGGCCAGGCCCAGAGGGTTGCGGCGAGGGTCGCGAAGATGCAAGCAAATGTGTAGCCGTAGAGAATGCTCAGCATTTCTGGGCGGCGCCAGAGAAGCCCGAGCGAGATCGCTGCGAACAGTACGCTCTGCACAAAGTTCATCGCCGAGACGATGCGGTAGAGCCGCAGCGCGGTGAGCAGTGCGGTGAGCGTATGTTGCAAGATGATGGCGGCCAGGCAGGCGCCAATGATCCGCACGGAGCCGGCGAATTCGCCGCTGCCGAAGACCAGTTGGGAAAGATGCGGCGCGAAGCACTCGATTGCGGCGACGGCCGCCCCGGTACATACGAGCGTCCAGACTCCGGCGCGGCGGAGAAAGGTTTTCAGGTGTCCGCGCTGGCGGTAATGCTCGGCATACCTGCCGAACGAGCCCGGCACGCCTAATACCGCCAGCGGCGCCGCCAGCATCAGGAAGCTGTAAGCAAGTTCCCACTCGCCGAGGGCCTCGGGCGACATCCACCGGCAAAACAGCAGGCCGCGGCCAAAGCCGACCGTTCGCTGCACGACGGTGACCGTCAGCAGCAGAATGACGCTCGCCGCGAGCGTATCGGCCTGCAGGCTGCGGCGGGGTTGTGCGGGTGTGGCTTTGGTCGGCATATCGGGAATCGTTCAGATTCGTAGCGGCGATCGGTTAGTTAAAAGCCCCCGGCTTCGCCGGGGGACTATTGCGTTTAGCAGCGCCAATTGGTTCACAGTCCCCCGGCGGAGCCGGGGGCTTTCATAGTTAGAAGGCGAGGCGGTAGCCGTTGGTTTGAAAACGCGGCAGGCGGCGAAACTTGCGCGGATCCACGGTCAGCGCGTTGCAGAACCGCGGCCAGCTTGGATCGCCGTGAATGCGGTGGATATGGAACGGATCGTCGCCCGGCCGGTTGTAGTCGCCATAGGCGGAGCAGACGCCCCAGAACCCTGCCGCGAACGCGACGCGGAACGCCGCTTCGCTCAGGTTGGGACGAAGGCCAAACGGAAAGGCGAAGTAACGGACCGGACGGTTGATGATTGCTTCCAGGTCCTGCTTCGACCCAGCGATCTCGTCTCGGAGCAATGCTTCGTCGGTGATCGCGCCAAGATCGACGTGGCCGCGCGTGTGGGCGCCGAGCTCGACGCCGGCGGCGGCCATTTCGCGAAGCTGGTCGGGAGTGTTCACGGCCAGCGGCGCCCCGGACTTCACATCGTGAGCAAACGGCCGCTGTTGGAGCACGTGGGCGGTGGCGACGAAGTACGTGAAAGGGATCTTTTCGGCGAGCAGCCAGGGAACGGCTTCTCGACAGTTGTCGGCGTAGCCGTCGTCGAAGGTGATGGAAACCGCGGGAGTGCGATTGGCCTGCGAGCCCATTCGTTGCTGCGCTTCGACGAGCGAGACAATCTCGAACCGCTCACGGACCCAGGTGATCTGGGCTTTGAACCGTTCGGTGGCGATCGTCCAATCGTTGGGGTGATCGTCGGCCACGCGGTGGTAAAACAGAACCGTGATCGGCGCCAGTCCGCTCGCCGAGCGCTGGGCCGCCTGTCGCCGTCGCAGCGGGAGCGATGCGAGGTAGTACATGCCGATCAGCGGATCTTTGTAGGTGGCAGTCATATTTCTATTTGCCAACGTTCTGATGGGAGGGCGAGGCCCCCGCCGAGCCGGAAGCGGGAACTCGGTGCACGGCTCGGCCGGAGCCTCGCCCTCCCAGAAATCTTGCAAGGCGAGTGGCGTCGCTGAGGCCGGTCCACGCTCCGCGGCGGAGCTTGGGCCACATTCGCGGCGGGACTGCGACAAGTCGGACAGCTTGCCGTGGCGTGGCCCGCCAGTGGGCCTTGTAGGGTTCGTCGCCGCGAAGGAAATCGAATCGCGTGTGTCCTTCGTCGATCGCACGCTTGATCGAGCAGATCGTCGATAATTGGCCGGGCTCATCGTGCAACCGATCGGGATCGACGCCGCCTTGGTAGGCGTATGTCGTGCGAGCGCCCGCTAGGTGATACTCGGCGGCGATGGCTCGCCCATCCAGCTCCAGCGTCGATAGCCGCAGACTGTCCTCGTCAAGCAGATGCTGAGCGACGTCCCAGTGGAATGCCGCCCACCTCGGCGAGGCGAAACAGCCGGGCTCGCCAAGACTCTTGCGACGCCGCTGATGTAATTCGACTAGCGTGGACCAGGGCGTCGCGAACTCGTTGGGAGATTCCGCTAGCTGCCACCGTGCGCGGTCGGATTCAAGTACACGTGCCGTCATCTGCCGCAGTTGTTTGCGGTGCGACTTCGACTGCATCGCCAGAAAATCGTCCCACGTGGAGGGCAGGTCGATGACCCAGCAGCGATCGGCCTGCAAGCGGCTGACGGTGCAGTCGTCGAGCGCGAGGCTTTCACCGAGGGCGTGTGTGGCCGCGTCGTCGCTATCGACGGCGGCGAAGTCGAGCAGATCCCACTCGTCGACCTCGGCCAGGCGCCGCGCGAACGTCTCGGCTACGGCGCATGCTGATTCCGATGCAGCGACTAGCCCTAGGTGGTCGCTGCACACCTCTCCGTCGCCGAGAAGTCGAAGCACGCGGCCTTGCGTCCACGTGGATTCGAGGTAGCAGGGGAGCACGCCCTGCAGCGATGCGGGGTCGGCCAGCTTGCTGCTGAACGCGAGCCACACGCGTAGCTCGCGCCCGCGCTGACCATCGCCGTAGTGTTGCCACCAGGTTGTCAGCCACGTCGGCGCGCGGAACGGATGGCCGGCGGCGAGCGCGTTCCATGCTTCGCGAACGGGGTCCAGCTCCTCGATATTTTCAACGCAGCGAACGTACACGACGTAGCCTCGGCGCGAGCCCGGTTTGATAACGGACGGTTTTTCAAAGATAGGTCAGCGGCCAGCGGCATCCCCCTCCCTTGAAGGGAGGGGCCAGGGGAGGGATTAACCCTCTGTGGCGGCTTCGTAAGCGTCGGTACAACCG
>DASVCM010000549.1:0-3054 GCA_036381635.1 Lacipirellula sp. | reverse complement strand
GGTGATGATTTGTCGGGACGAGAGCGTCGTAATCGACAGCAGGTCATAGGTGTTTTCCTCCTGTTCGGCCGCGAGCGAACGGAACGCCGTGAACGGCACGATCAGCGCCAACGGCAGGCAGAGGATGCCGTAGTACCAGATCAGCAGTTGCGGGCCGGCCGCGGCGTAGTAAATCTGCGGACCGACCTGGGCGACAATCACGAAGCTGACGATCCAGCAGGCGATCAGGACGATCAGGAAGGTGACGACGAACTGCCGGCTTTTGAGGGCCTGGCGGGTTTCTTTCACGAGAATGGGATTGGCGTAGTCGGCCAGATCGATGAGCCGCTGTTCCAGCGCGGTCCAGAAACGCGACCAGCGCGATGTCGGCGCAGGCGGAGTTGCGGGGGCGGAGAGCCTATCGAGTGTGGCGGGAGGAACGGTGGCCATCGGCAAGCCCCAACGGGGCGGCAGTTAATAGCCAGGGGCGTAAGCCCCTGGACGGGAGTTCGTATAGAAATCTAAGCCCCAACGGGGCGGCAGTGTGCTTTCTTAAGGCGCGCCTACTGGCGCCCCGTTGGGGCTTCGGTCCGATTGGGCGACGTATACCAGGGGCTTACGCCCCTGGCTATTGACTGTTGCCCCGTGGGGGCTGAATACATCCATTGCGAATTCATTGCACTCGCCCTGCGGTGACGTGCATGAATACGTCTTCGAGGCTCTTGGTCTTGCTGGCAAATTCAACGACTGGGAAGCCGGCTTCGATGATTTGCCGCAAGAGTGCGGCTTGCTCCTCCGGGCCGCCGTCGTGGGTCAGCATCACGTGGCCGCTGCGGACGGCGATGTCGCTCACGTCGCTGCGCGTGCGGAGGTAATTCACCAGCGGCTCGTGATCGTTAAGTACGCGCAGGCGGACTTCGCTGAGCGTGTGGGTCTGAGCGCTGATTTCCTCGACGGCGCCGACGGCCAGCAGGCGGCCGCGCTCGATGATGCCGACGCGGTGGCACATCTCGGCCAGCTCCGTGAGGATGTGCGAGCTGATCAGTACCGTCTTGCCGTGGTCGGCGAGCCGGCTGATCATCTCGCGGAGCTCGATGCGCGCCCTGGGGTCGAGGCCGGCGGCCGGCTCATCGAGGATGAGCACCGCTGGATCGTGGATCATCGTCCGGCCGAGCGACAGCCGCTGCTTCATGCCCTTGGAAAGGCCGTTGATCGGCTTTTCGGCCAACTCCGCCAGCAGCGTGAACTCCATTGCGTAGTCGATCGCCCGCTGCCGCTGGTAGCTTCGCAGGCCGTACGCGCGAGCGAAAAAGTCGAGATACTCGGCGACGTTGACGTTCTGGTACGTGCCGAAATAATCGGGCATGAAGCCCAGCCGGCGGCGGACGCGGTCGGGATCGTCGACCACGGAAAAACCGTCGACGAAGGCGTCGCCGTAGGTCGGTTCGTCGAGCGTGGCGAGGATCCGCATGCTCGTGGTTTTGCCGGCGCCATTGGGGCCGATGTAGCCGAACACTTCGCCGGCGTACACCTCGAAGTTCATGTCGTACACGGCCTTGGTGGGGCCGAAGTAGCGGTGAAGCCGGCGGACTTCGATCAACGGTCGTCGGGTGGCGATCATGGCTACCAGGTTCCCTCGATCACGTGGAAGCTGGCTTCCTCCTTCACATCGTCGAGACCCAGATCGAGTTCGACGGCATGCCTGGTGAACGCGATGTACTTGCCGCGGCCCCAGGAGCGGATCGCGGGATCGTTGATGGCCGACAGCCGGCCTTCCATCAGGCTCTCCGACAACTGATAGCCGTAGCTGATGTCGTAACCGTCGTCTCCTGCAGGATTCTCGGGGAGGTGGTCGGTGAACAGGCGGCGGATGCCGCTGAGGAGCTCGTCGAGATCCGTCGCGGCCACCATCTTGCGGCGGCCGCTGGCTAGATTCTCGCACCAGTAAAAGCGGCCGTTGTGGTCTTCGACGGCGACGTGCGTGACGTCGACGCCGAGGCGGTTGTCGATCCGCAGACCGTCGTCGATCACGCGCAGGTCGAGTCGCTTCTGGGAGGGGCGGCTAGTAATGGCGTGGTATTGCGTGGGGGTTCGCGAGGCGAGCCAGCCGCGCGTCAGGAGTTGCTCCTCTTGCCACTCCAAATGCCGCGGCGCAGCGCTGGCGCGACCGCCCCAGCGGCGCGACAGCCAGGAAGGCATGATGGGATACATGAGTTGGTCGCGCGGGATCGAGAGCCCGTCGCGCGGCGCGATGCCGGCGTAATATGAGAGCCGGCCCCAACTGACGGCTTCGCCGGCGCGCTGATCGAGCAGCGTGAGCGTTCGCGCCCGGGCGCGAACGCTGAAGCCGTCGGCGAAGATTCCATAGAGGAAAAGCAGTAATGTGGTGACGGCCGCCGCAATCGGGACGGTCGCCAACAGCAGCGGCAGTTTGTTCTTACGCTTGAGCAGCCAGTAGTTGAGCGGGCCGATGACGACCGCGAACAGGGTGACCAGGAACTGGAACTGCGTGACCGGCGCCACGCCTACGCCGGGGATAAGCAGATTGTTGAAATCCTCGTTGCTGCTCTCGGGCTGATTGCCGTGGCGGGTGGTCCAGGTGAGCCGCGGGCCGAGGAGCGATTGGGTGATGACGGAGTAGGTGTCCGCAGGAGTATTCTCCGCGCTTCCCATTGCCATTGGGTCGCTCAGGTATGTCCCAGACGCGGCAAAGCTGGCGACCGCGTTGCCATCGGCGGCGGCGTCGAGGTTTCCTCGAAATGCCGTGACCACGCCCAGCCCATGGCCGCGCACCACGAATTCCCAGGCCCAGGGCGAGATCCGGAATCGGTCGAGCACCGCCCCGAGCAGCGATGGCCGTTGTTTCTGCTGGCCGGCGTCGAAGCCCGCGAGCAGCAGGGCGCCTTGCGACGCTTCGGTCGAGCGCTGGCCGACGGTCGGGAAGCTCCAGCCTCGCGCGACGATGGCGGCGTCGGGGGACGCCGAGCCGGCATTGGCCTCGCCGTCCTTGTTCACCTCGAGATTCTCTCCAAGCGCCGCTTCGGCGCCCTGCAGGTTTTCCCAGCGCTTGCCCGC
>DASVCM010000548.1:0-2077 GCA_036381635.1 Lacipirellula sp. | reverse complement strand
CGAAGCCGACCACCGGCTTGCCGGTCTTGGCGATGCCGTCGACCACGCGCTTGGTCCAGCTATCCTCGATGCCGATCACGACAACGGCCGCCACGTTGGGGTTCGAGCCGGTGCCGATCAGGGTGCGGAAGTGCAGGTCGAGGTCGGCGCCGAACTGCAGGCGGCCGTAGGAATGCGGCAGCGCCAGGGTGCCCTTGATGTTGTTGGCGACCGCCTCGCAGGCGGCGTTCGACAGATCGTCGAGCGGCAGGATGACGACGTGATTGCGTACGCCGACCCGACCGTTCTCGCGGCGCCAGCCCCAAAAGGTCAGATTTGACCCGCCATTCTGTTTGTCAGCCATGATGCAGTCCTTTCGCGGGCTTACCAGCGCTTCGTCTTGAGGTTGTGCACGTGGACGTGCTCGCCGGGGGCGGCGTCGCCGACCATGCGGCCGATGTCCTCGCCATACTTGATGACGGTATCGCCGGCCTTCAGCGGCTTCAGAGCGACCTTGTGGCCGATCGGAATGTCGTGCTTGGCGACGAGTTCGGTCGTCGTATCGTTCTCAGTGATAACGCCCAGCATGTTGGTGCCGGCCTTGAGGTCCTCAACGACGACGACGCCAACGTTGTCCTTTGGGTTGTGTACGAGAAAATGTGGAATTTTCGACACTGTTCTTCCCCGAATGAGTGGCGGCCTTTTCGGCGGCCGTCAGGTGGTCTTTCGGTCTTATAACTTATGAAACCTCCCGTAAACGGAGTTGAGGGGGATCAAGGGACTGCGGACGGAACTCCGCCTTGCGCTCTAGCTCTTGCGGTCACGCCGGTACGCTTTAGCGTCGTGGACGCGAAAGGGCCCAAAACTGAAAGCCCGATGAATCAAGCTGGAGAAAGCACATCCCCAAGACACTCTTGAGCAGGGGCGGAAGCCTTCATGGCCGAGCTCGATCGGCAGGCGCAGCTCCTGGCGGACAAGTAGCTCGTTTCAGGCTTCAGGCCCGTGGTATAGCGCCGTCGGCGCCGCGCGCGGGATAACCGGGTCGCAGGTGCCGAAGGCGCGATATGCCGATGTCATGTGTGACTGGGGTGTTCAGGGTCTGATGCTCGAGACGTTTTCATTGCAAGGCAAAACGACGCTGGTGACCGGAGCGTCGTCCGGCCTGGGCCGTCATTTCGCCAAGGTGCTCGCACGCGCGGGCGCCCGCGTCGTAGCCGCGGCGCGACGGGTCGACCGGCTCGAGGCTCTGGTCGCGGAAATCAAGGCGGAAGGCGGCGAGGCGGCCGCCGTTGCGCTCGACGTCACGCGGGCGGACAGCGTGAAGGCCGCATTCGATGAGGCCGAGGCTGCGTTCGGGCCAGTGACCGTGCTCATCAACAATGCCGGCGTGCCCTCGAACACCTTTTTCACCAAGCTCACCGAAAACGACTGGCGCCAGGTCATGGATGTCAACCTGGACGGAGTGTTTCGCGTTGGCCAGGAGGCGGCCCGGCGGATGATTGCTGCCGGCACAGGCGGATCCATCGTGAACGTCTCCTCAGTGCTCGGGCTCGGCGTCCTCAAAGCAGTAGCGCCCTATGCCGCCTCGAAAGCAGCCGTGATCCACCTCACCAAAGCGATGGCGCTCGAGCTGGTTCGCGAGCGCATCCGCGTCAATGCGCTCGCGCCGGGATACGTGGTGACCGAGCTCAATGATGCCTTCCTCGCCAGCCCCTCCGGACAGAAGCTGCTCGCCCGTGTTCCGTTTGGCAGGGCCGCGAAACTCGAGGAGCTGGACGGACCGCTGCTGCTGCTCGCGTCCGACGCAGGCTCATACATGACCGGCAGCGTGCTCACCGTAGATGGCGGCAGCCTTCTTGCCATGTAGACGGCTCCCTGCCATCTAGTTGGGTCATGCAGGCGGCACCTCGTTCCCGAACGCTCGATCCCGAAAATCTCGACAAGCTGGCGGCTTGGCTCGCCGGAGCCCTCGGCGCGCGCCGCGTTGTCTTCGCGGAAGCGGCCCTGCTCAGCGGCGGCGCGGTGCAGGAAAACTGGAAGCTGGTCGCGGACGTGGAAGGGGGGCCGCGCGAGGGCAGGCAGACCTGGGTGCTGCGCA
>DASVCM010000547.1:0-10904 GCA_036381635.1 Lacipirellula sp. | reverse complement strand
GTTCTGCGTAAAGGTCCCTGTTCCGTCCTGGCCGACTCGCATGGCGCCATGGACCGTGAGCGCTTCGGTGCTGTCCCAGAGCGCTTCGCCCGTGATCCCCGTCGCGCCGCCCACGATGAACGTGCCGTCGTTATTGGACGTGTCGCTGAGGAAGATCAGCAGCGGCGTGGCGCCGGTGACGCGGAGGATGCCGTTGCCGCGGTAATCGTTCGGACCTGGAACATTGGCGGCGGCGCCGCCAGTGCCTACGCGCATGCCGAAGACCAGGTTCTCCATGCCGGGACCGTAGCTGCTGTCGACGGTATTAAGCGTGACGTCGCCGGTCGTGCCGTCGGCGGGGCCGTTGCCGTCGCCGATGAAGATCGTGTGCTCGCCGGCCAGGCCGTTCACGCCGACGAAGGTGAACGGATTTGTCGTGAACGCCTCGACGCCGCCGTTGTTGTAGGACCAGACGTTACCCGGATCGGTGAAATTGCCCGTGCCCGCGTTCCAGCTCAGGTTGTACGCCAGGGCGTGCGACGCGCCGACGGTGAACGCCACGGCCCATGCGGCCGTTCGTGTGCATCGTACGACAAGATTCGCGAGATTCGCAATGGAGTAGAAGCTCATCGAAAGTCCCCCGCCAATAACTTAAGGAAGTAGCTTTTGCTAGCGCCGCGTAGAGTGAACCCCACCGCGGCCATCAGGGTTGAATCAGTTGGTCGATACGACTTCATCTCCCGCTCGGCTCGACATCGACCGCCAGGCCATCAGATCGATCTCCTCGGAAATGAAGCGCGCCGAGGCGTCGCACATGGCAACGTGGACGCCGCCCGGGTGGTGGCTCCGAGCGCCCAAGGTGAACGAGTTGGCATTGAGGCCAGAGTTGTCGTCAATGCGCTGGCAGGGCAGCCCCAATTCCGGCCGATCCACGCACATCCCCACGTCGCCGCCGCAGCCGGTCGCTTCTTGCGGGGCGGCGCTCAGCGCATTGCAACGTTGTGAATTCGGAACGAGCAGCGTCGAAATCTGATGGGTGCTGGCCGCCGGAGTCCACAACCGAGCGCGGCGGTCCAGGTCCTCGTCCGAAGTTCCCGACGGCGCCTGGAGCATCTCCATCGCGAAGTACGTGTTCGACGATCCGTCGGTGATGTGCCGCATTGAGATCTCGATGCCCTTGACTTTGTCATCGAGCTCAAACGGTCCCGGCCCGCCGACGGCCGGCATTCCAGTATAGCCATTGGGCTGCGGAGCCGTCTGGTTGTTCCAACGGAAGCTTCCCCAGTTGATGCCGTAGTTGCCCTTGTAATCGCCGCCGATGTCGCCGCCGCCCGGCTTCGCGTAGAGCACCTTCTGCGATTCGTCCGAGGGGCAGATGAACATCGGGTCGGGCTGGCCGAAGATGTGCATTTGCTCAGCAACGCGCCGCTGCGGGTCGAACTGGCTGGCAATAACCGACTGCTCCATGTAGGGCAGCAGTTGCAGCGGCACCGACGGGTCTTGGGTGTTACCGGGGTCGTTGGGGCCCTGGCGGCCGCGATTCCCGGCGGCGATCGGGAAGTGGCCCCGCGCCGAATGGAAGTTTTGGGCTGCCAGTGCGTACTGCCGGATGTTGTTGACGCAGCTCGATCGCCGGGCCGCCTCGCGGGCGGCCTGAACCGCCGGCAAGAGCAGCGCCACGAGCACGCCGATGATGGCGATGACCACCAGCAGCTCGACCAGCGTAAACCCGCGACGGGTGTCGTTTCTTCGCATTCGGCCTTCCCTGTTCACGCTGGGCTGGCGAGGCAACAAAACCTCGGCGTCGCCCACTTTACGCCTCTGATTAAAGCTCGCCCGCGGGCGAGCCCGGACTGCCAGCCTTCAGGGGTGTTCCAAGTCCCCTCCGGACGGGAGAAGCCCTCTTGCCATTACTTAGCGACAAGGGCCGGCAGGTTACTCGAAAACCTGCAGAGAGAGCGAAACCTTGCTCCAGCTCCATCGTGCCCCAAAAGGGCGGCGGTTACATGGCCTCCGGGCCAATATTGCGCTAAGCCGCCAAATCCTGGCCCCTTTTTGATAATCTGTGTAACCCCAACCATGCTGGCGTTAAGAAGACTACAGCCCATAAAGAGGCGGCGCCCAGACAGCTCCGGTTCGCCATGAAATTCGAATCTCGGCTCAGCCACGATGACGGCGACGCGGATGATGACCGCACCGAACTGGCCGCGCTGTGGGAGCAGGCGCGTCCGGCCGTGTTCGCCTATCTGACGGCCACCGTTTACGACTTCCATCGCGCCGAGGACCTGTTGCAGGAAGTTGCCGTCGCCATCGCGGGAAAGTTCCATACGTTCGACCACGAGCGGTCGTTCCTGGCGTGGGCAATCGGCATCGCCCGCAATCGCGTCCTGCTCTACTTCCGCGAGCAGGCCCGCGACCGGCGGCACTTCTCGGACGCTACCTTCCAATTGTTAGCAGAAGCCGCCCAGCAGTATCCACCGGAGGAAGGGAGCCCCAAGCGCGAGGCCCTGCGGCATTGCCTGGACAAGACCACCGGCCGCCGCCGGCGGGTGCTGGATTTGCGATACACCGGCGGGCTGTCGATTGCCGAGATTGCCGCGCGGCTTGATATGACCAACAGCGCCGTGAAGATCATGCTCCATCGCGTGCGGGCCGCGATCGAACAGTGCGTCGAGCGCCGCATCGCGCAGGAAGGACGATGGCGATGAGCGCTCCGCTCGATCTGTTCAATCAGTACGTCGACGGCGAGCTCTCTCCGGCCGACTGGGAATTGCTCGAGGCGTGGATTTCCGCCGAGCCGGGAAACGCTAAAGCGTTCCTGGATTGGATGGCGTTGCAGGCGTGGACGCACGACGCGCTCCGCGGTCACCTGCTGCAGCAAGTGCTGAGCGAGGAGCCTCCGCTGGCATGCGCTGCGCTGAAGCCCGATGCGAAGCGGCCGGCGTGGAAGACGTGGGCGGCCGTCGCGGCATCGATCATCGCAGCGGCGTCTTACTACTGGATGCAACCGCTGCAAACGAACGAGCCTGCCGGCCCCGCCGCGCCGGTTGCGATCGCCGCCGCCGGAGCCGCGGCCAACGCCGATGTGGTTGATACGGCCGATGCCGGCGCTCGCAACGCCAATGAGCAGGAAATGACGGAACCGAATTGGCCGGGCGGCTTGTCTGATTCCATTGCCGCGTCGCTTACTGGCCTGCGCCACTGCGTCTGGCAAGATCCTGCCGCAGCAATCGGCATCGGACGACAACTCCACGCTGGATCGCGAATCGCTCTCGAATCGGGCGTCGCTCGGGTAACTTTTGAAAGCGGCGCCGAGGCGCTGCTCAAAGGGCCGTGCGACTTTATCGTCGACAACGCCATGCACGGCACGATTCGCTACGGGCGCGTCTCCGTCACGGCGCCGAAGCGGGCGTATGGCTTCCGCATCCGGGCGCCCAACGCCGAGGTCATCGACCTGGGGACCGAGTTCGGCGTGGCGGTGGATCAAGGCGGCCATTCCGAGGTGCACGTCTTTTCCGGCGAAGTCCTGTCGCGAAGCGTCGACCGAGAGGGCCAGCAGCACGGCGAGCTGATCCGTGTGACGGCCAATAACGCCGTGAAGTTCGCCGATCCGGCTCAATCGCCGAGCAAGATCGCCACGAACACGTCGCTGTTTGCGCGGAAGCGGATGGCGGCGGTCGCGGCCTCGGCGCGCGAGTCAGTGCCGAGCGACGCGCAGCTCGCTCTGTGGCTGGCGGCCGACGCCTCCGTCAAGATGGCCAAAGACAAACCTCGCAAGCGCGTGGTCGCCTGGTCGGACATCCTGTACGGCGATAACATCTCGGCTGAAGACGCCTTGCAGCCGGACTCCGCAGCGCAACCGGCTTTGGCCCGCAAGGCGATCAACGGCCGGCCGGCTGTGCGGTTCAATGGTTCCAGCAGCTACCTGGTGACCACCCCGCTGGAAACCACCGACAACCAGACGATCTTCATTGTGTGCCAGTTCGGCAAAGGCGCCGAGCGCCCGGGCCGCAAGCGCGGCAGCCAGATCCTCAATTACAACGGCCCGCCCCACCGGTTGGTGAGCAGCACCTACGAGCCGGGCGTGCTGCAAATTGGCGAGCCGCTGGCAAAGAAGTTCGAGGCGACTCGGCTGGGGGGCAAACTGTTCTCCGGCCGGCTCAACGGCCGCGACGTCTCAGAATCGGAGATGTATTGCGAGCCGCTCGGGGCCGGCGTGCCGATCATTCTGGCTTATCGCTACGACCTGGAGCATCACACCAGCTCGCTGCTCATCAACAACGAACTGATCGATACGAAACCCGCGCTGCGGCCGGCCGGCGTCACGTCGCGCAAAGTCATCGGCAAGCATGGCTTCATGAAGTTCCACTTCGCCGGCGATATCGGCGAGCTGCTCATCTTCAACAGCGCGCTTGAAGCCGATGACATGAACTCGGTAACGCAATACCTCAGCAAGAAGTACGACATTTCGCTGAAGCCGCCGTCGGCAGCATCCACCGCCTTGAGCACTGACGTCGAAAATTGAATTCTTTGAGTGACTGACATACGACTGGGCTGACGCTTTTCTTACAACACGAGGACGCTACTGTGAGCACATTAATCCATCGACTCAGCCTGGCCGCGGCCGGGCTGATCCTCTTCTGCCCCGCAGCCCCTGCAGCGCTGATTTCCGACGGGCTCGTCCTGAACCTCCAGGCCGACAACATCGACGGCCAGAACAATGCGACGTTGACTGCCGGTCAGGAAATCGCCGAATGGGTTGACGTCGTTGTGCCCGGCGGCAACTCGAACGCGAATAACGCAACGGTCCAGGGCGCCGTCGACTATCTGGTCGCCGGACAGGGGACGCCGAACTACGAGGTTGGCGTCGTGCCGGGCGTGCGTTTCACCCGCGCCGGCGGCAACGCGGGCGACGCGCTCGGCTTCAACACGCCGCTCGACGGCCTCTTGAGCAACAACGCGTTTACCGCTTTTGTGGTCGGCGACTTCGGCCCGCCGGGGCCGGCGCGGATCATGCAATTCGGGTTTCGCAACGCCGGCAATCATCGGATCGTCGGCCTGGCGAACACCGGCTACCGATTCAACGGCGGCAGCCACATCTTCGCCGAAGATCAGTTCGACGCCGGCCCGAACTTTGCGACCTATGCGATGGATTTGACGCAAAACTACTCGACCGCCGCGTACCGCGTGGACGGCGTCGACGGCACGAGTCCCAACACGAGCAACGACCAGATGCTCAACCTGACCAACTTCAATCAGGGATTTGTCATCGGCGGCGGCAAGAACAATTCGCAGACCTTTATCGATCCGCTCAATGGCGTGCTGAACGCTCTGGTCGTGTACAACCGCGTGCTGAGCGAGGCCGAGATCCTTGAAGTGGAGGAGTTCTTGGCCGGCAAGTTTATCATTCCGGAGCCGTCGAGTGCGCTCTTGCTGATGGCGGCCTGCGGGGCGCTGGCATCCAAGCGCCGGCGAAGCATGGCAGCGTCGTAGCAACCGGAAGGGTTTGCGCCGATCTGTACGGACAGCCGCGCGAGCCCACGCGCAGAGTCCAAGGCAATCTGCGGACGGTTCGGGCGATTTTGCTGGCGTTTTGCTACCCGGCCAGTCTACAATGTCGCTCGCTAGTCCTTCAGGCAGGATCAGCGGCCCGGTCTGCCGTTGCGCGCCGGAAGGAGCTTTTCTACCAGGGAGCGGATCCGCATGGCTTACAAGATTCAACGATTGGGTCTCGGCGGGGTTCTGGATCAGGCAATCGCCATCACGCGCAATCATTTTGTATTGCTGTTTTCGATCATCGCGATCCTGCTGATTCCGTACCTGCTGGCCTTCGGGTCCGTTCAGTACGCCATGGAACTCGATCTTCCTCCGGAGCCGACGATGGACGACATCATGCGCGCGCAGGAAGCGTCGATGGCGTACTTGCCGTGGTTTTTTCTCCTCTTGTTTGGATACACGGCCATTATTTGGCCCATCGCCAACGCCGCAGTGATACAAGCCGTCGCACGGCTCTATCTGGGCGAAGAAGTTACCGCCGGCGAGGCCATCAAGCATGCTCTGCGGCGGTTCTTTCCGCTCGTGCTGACGTCGATCTTGATGACATTGATCATCGGCGTGGGCTTTGCATTGCTGATCATCCCCGGCATTTACTTCATGATTTGGTACGGCCTGTCCCAGCACGTCGTCGTGTTGGAAGGACTAAGCGGCATGACTGCCCTTAAGCGGAGCAAGCAATTAGTTCATCCTCAGCGGGGGACTTTCTTAGCCTTGCTGCTGATTACCGGCATCATGTCGTGGTTGGTCAACATGAGCATCGCGTTTATCCCACAACCGATCGTCGCGATTTTCGCCTCCGCCCTAGTGCAAGGAATGATGACGGTGCTGATCACAGCAACGTTCGTCGTCTTTTACTTTTCGGCCCGCTGCAGCGTGGAGAACTTCGACCTGATGCGGCTGGCCGAGAACATCGGAGCTCGTGAAGCTGAAGAAGGCGAGCCATCGGCGCAGTTTGAGCGCGGGACTTCACTCTAACCGTCGCTGCTGCTGATCACGCGTGTTCTCCTGCCTCGCACAAGCGCCCGTTCCGTCGTCGGACGAGATTCGCCGCATTGCGGCCGAAGTCGTCGCTCGCGATTATTTCCGGATTGACGAGGCGCGCGACGCCAGCGAGCCGCCGCTATGGCTGGTGATCTTCAAGTGGATCATCAAGCCGTTCGTCGCCCTGTTCGAACTATTGGACGGGCTGCCGGATGTTCTCCGCTGGCTGATTGTGATCGGGGCGGTGATCCTGTGCATCGCCCTGATTGCGCACATCACCTATGTGCTGATGGCTGCGGTGCGCGGCCCAGGCGCCGGTTCGAGAAAAGGCTATACGCCGCCGGAAACGAAGCTTGATCCGCAGTCGCTGGAACGCTCCGCCCGCGAGCGCGAGCGCGACGGAGACTATATCGGCGCCATCCGGCTGCTCATGCGGGCCGCGACGCGGCGGCTCGAAATTGCCGAGGAGCGCCCCTTTCGGCCGGGCGTTACGAACCGGCAGGTGCTCAGGCGCTATCAGGCGACGCCATTGTTCGAGCCGCTGAAGATTCTGGTCGAGGTCATCGACCGGAAATGGTACGGCGGCGAGCCCTGCACCGAAACCGATTACGCGATTTGCCAACAGCAACACGCCTTGATTCGAGATTATGCCCAAGCGAGACGGCGCCCTGTCGCCGCGTAGCGTCATCCTGGCCGCCGTCGCCGTCCTGGCCGTCTCGATGGTCTGGATGATCGCGACGATTCTGCGCCCGAAGGACTCCGGCGGACTCGGGCGCGATAGTTATGGGACGCGAGCCGACGGCTACCGCGCTCTCTATGAGACGATTGAAGAACTGGGCGTGCCGGTAAGCCGCAGCATCTCGCCGCCGGCGGAAACCGAGTCTATCGAACACACCTATGTGCTACTGGCGCCCAATGAACGGCTCGTGAAAGCCGGGCCCAAGTATCTCGCCGCGCTGCAGTCCTGGGTCGAACGCGGCGGCCGGCTTGTCATTGTCCCAAGCGGCCAGCAGGCCTCCCCGATGGACGCGTTTATCGACGAATCGCTCGAAGGGACGCCCGAGGATGTGCTGGATGCGCTGGATCTAGAGGACCTTCTTGAGCTTGATCCTAGCGCCGATGTCGCCGTCGAAGCAGCGGATGAGATGCCGGCCGAGTGGGTGAACGATGAGGACTACGATTTCCTACCCGATGAACTTCGCCAGTATTGGGAGCACGAACAGCTCCAGTCCTTCACGCTGGAAACGCGAACCGATGGAGCCTGGAACTTGCTTGAGGACGACGTCGGCCGGCTTGCCTTGCCCGTCAAAGAATTAGCGGAGCTTCGGGGAGAGCCCGAAGATTTATCCGGCTGGCTGATAGCCATCGGCGATGATCGCGAAGAGCTCCTGCTGGCCGCCGCGATCGAACGGGGCGAAGGAGAGATCGTTGTCGTCTCCGAGTCGCTGATCTTCTCGAATCACCTCCTGGCGCGAGGAGACAATAGCATCCTCGCCGCCCGCCTCCTGTCGCCGAACTTTCAACCGGTGGTGTTTGATGAGTTCTATCACGGGCTCTCCGTGCGCGGGAACCCGTTCTACCTGCTGACCTACCCGGGGTTTGCGACGATCGTCTGCACGGCGCTGCTGGTCATCGCCGTATGGGCGTGGCGCTCGGCCGCATTTCTCGGGCCGCCCTTGGCCGCGGTTGAAAGGTCGCGCCGCAACATCGGCGAGTACATCGAAGCGATGGCCCAGTTCTTCTCGCGAGGCGCCGGCAGTCGCCGCTTTTTGGTTCACGAACTCCGCGAAGGCGTGTTGCGCGAGTTATGCCGCCGGCTGCAACTCCCGTTGGAGACGCCCGACGAAGCAAAGATCATCGCGAAACTCGGCCAGCGCGACCAACAGCGAGCGGAACGACTAACCAGTTCGCTGGCAGCCGTCGATGGACGTCTGGCCGGCAGCGATGAGTATCCTAAGGCCGCATTTCTCACCGACGCACAGAGGTTGACAGCTTGTCTGTAGAACAACAGTACCGCGTGCTCCGCGAGGAGCTGTTGAAAGTCATCTTTGGGCAGGACGAGGCGATCGACTTCGCTTTGGCCGCACTGTTTAGTTGCGGGCATGTCCTGTTCGAAGGTCCGCCGGGCGTGGCCAAGACGCTCTTGGTGCGTTCAATGGCGGCGGCGCTGCAGCTCGATTGCCAGCGGCTGCAGATGACGCCCGACCTGTTGCCCACCGATATCACCGGGGCGTCGATCTATCGCGAGGACTCCCACACGTTCGAGTTCCGCCGCGGCCCGGTGTTCGCCAACTTCGTGTTGGCCGACGAGATCAATCGGGCCTCGGCCCGCACGCAGTCGGCGCTACTCGAGGCGATGCAGGAGGGCCAGGTCACCTACGACGGCGTCCAGCACCGGCTGCCGGAGCCGTTCGTCGTGTTCGCCACGCAGAACCCGATCGAGCAGGATGGCACGTATCCGCTGCCGCTGGCGCAGCTCGATCGGTTTATGTTCAACGTTCGACTCGGATATCCGGAGGCGGAGGATGAACGGCGGATTCTGCGTGAGCACCATCCGACGTCCGGCTTATCGTCGCCGGAGCAATTTCGGGTTACCCCGGTGATGAACGCCCAGCAGATTATGGAGGCCCGCAATGTCATTCGCGAGACGCGCGTGCACGACGAAGTGATCGAATATGCTCAGAAGCTGCTGCACGCGACGCGGAACGACGATTCGCTCAGCGTCGGCGCCAGTCCTCGCTCCGGGCTGATGCTGCTGATGGCGGCCAAGAGCATGGCGCGGTTTGCCAACCGCGACTTCGTGACGCCCGACGACGTGAAGAGCGTGCTGCTTCCGGTGATGCGGCATCGCGTGGTGCCGAGCCCCACCGCGGAGCTTGAAGGCATCACCACCGACGACGTGCTGGCCGACATCATGGACTCGGTGCAGGCGCCGCGATGACCGTTCGGCCGGGGAAGAACCTGTTTCGAGCGGCGGTGAGCCTCGCCGTGGCGAGCGTGCTGACGGCTTTCTGGCCGGTGTTGATCTTCGTCCTGCTGCTGGCCGTCAGCGTGATGGCCGTGGCGGCGGCTTACGACTACCGCCGGCTTCGCGAGCTGGTTGGGCAGGTTTCGGTTCGCCGAAGTTTGCCGCAGGTGGTCGGCCGCGGAAGGACGTTCGTGGTCCGGCTGACGTTCAGCAATGGCGGCGCTCGACCGCTTGCAGGCGAGGTACGCGACGTTTTTCCGGACGCCGCCCAGCCGCGGCTGGTTGTTCATCGCATCTCTTTGGCGAGGCATGATTCAGCGCAGTCGTCAATAGAATGTTCGATACCGGAGCGCGGCCGGCATCGGTTCGGGCCGACGTGGGTTCGCGTGTACGGACCGCTGCGACTCGTGGAAGGCCAGCGCGCCGTCGAGTGCCCCGGCGAGATCAAGGTGCTGCCCGAGACGTTCGCCTCGCGCGAGCAGTTGCAGAAGGACCTCGGCGCTGAGCTGCGGCTGCTCGACCGGATGCAGCGATCGCGCTTGCATGGCGCGGGGTCGGAATTTGAATCGCTGTATCCCTTCCGGCTGGGCGACGACCCGCGGCGCATCGACTGGCGAGCCACGGCGCGGCAGCAGGAGCTGGTCGTCAGACGGTTCCAGATCGAGCGGCACCGCGACGTGATGATCCTGGTCGACAGCGGGCGGCAGATGGGCGCGGAAATCGGAGACGGCACGAAGCTCGACTGCGCGATTGACGCGGCGCTGAACCTGGCGCGGGTGGCGCTGCACAGCGGCGACCGCTGCGGCATCGGGGCGTACGACCGGCAAGTGCGCGGGTTTCTGCCGCCGATCAGCGGAGCGACTGCACTGAAGTCGCTGGTCGAGTGCATGTTCGATCTGCAAACCCAGTGGCATGAATCGGAGTTCACGCCGATGCTCGCCGAGCTTCGCGCCCGGCGATCGAAACGCACGTTCCTGATCCTCATCTCCGACGTAAGCGACGCCGAGACGTCCAAGCGGCTGTGCGCCTCGCTGCAGCAGTTGCAGCGCCAGCACCTGGTGCTGTTCGCAGCGCTGCGGACGCCGCTGCTGCATCAGATTGTTAACGCACGGCTGGCGAACGCTCAGGACGCCGCCAAGAAAGCCGTCGCGTTCCGATTGCTTCGCGACCGTGCCCGGGCGCTACATGCCCTGCGGCGCGGCGGCGTCCACGTGCTGGACGTCGAGCCGCAGCAACTTACGCTGCCCCTGGTCAATCAATTCGTTGAACTACGGCAGCGTAATCTGCTTTAGGATTCGTTTCAAAACCGGGGGCTAGCGCCCCGCGGCCGATGTTATCAGCCGAAGGCGCTAGCGTCCGGCTCCTGACGGGTTCGACAGTCTCCTGCCGCTCGCGCAAGAAGCCGTAGAGCAGGTAGGCC
>DASVCM010000546.1:0-2250 GCA_036381635.1 Lacipirellula sp. | reverse complement strand
GCGCCTTCGCGCTGCGCTCG
The DNA here is from genome assembly GCA_036381635.1 of Lacipirellula sp. Taxonomy (GTDB): domain Bacteria; phylum Planctomycetota; class Planctomycetia; order Pirellulales; family Lacipirellulaceae; genus Lacipirellula. The sequence continues at coordinate 2,230 of DASVCM010000546.1, read as the reverse complement.
ACGCCGCCGTGCGGCTCGCCGTCGCGCGCCGGGAGTGTCGTCGCCCGCATGGGATCGGCGCCGACGGGGAATGGCCGATTGTCCTTGCGCGGCAATTCGGCCAAGACCTCAGTTCGCCAATCGTCGACAGCCTTCCGAAGCATCCGTGCTACTCGGGGCCGATCCTCGGCAAGGTCGCGTTGCTGCGCTCGATCGACCGTCATGTCGTAGAGCCGACCGCCGGCGTCCAGCCGGTAGCGGCCGCCGCGGGCGCTCGTCTTACCGCCCCAGTGCTGGACAAGAATCCTCAAGGCATGTTTCCGGAAGTCCTCTTCGCCTTGCAGCGACGGCGACAGATCAACGCCGTCCAGCGGTCTGTCACCGATGATCGGCACGCCAGCCAGTGCCGCAAGGGTTGGATACAAGTCAATGGCGCCTGAGATCGTACGAATCGAGTGTTCCGCCTCAATCTCCCCGGTCCAGCGCACCAGCAGTGGCGACCGGACGCCCCCTTCGTCCGTCGAGCCTTTAATCCCCTTCATGCCGCCGTTCCAGCGATGGCCGTTCGGGCCGTTGTCGCTGAAGAACGCCACAATCGTGTTCTCTTCAATGCGAAGCGCGTCAATCGCCGCCAGCAATCGGCCGACGTTAGCATCCAGGTTCTCGCACATCGCCAGCGCGGCGCGCGTGTGCTCGACCTCCTCAAGCTTTCGCTTCGCGCCGCGAAGCTCAATCTTTGCGGCGGCAAACTTGCTCCAGTACTCGTCGGGAACCTGCATCGGCGAATGGGGCGTGTTGAACGCTACATACGCGAAAAACGGCCGCCGCTTGCCACGCACCTCGCGCATGAAGTCGATCGCCCGACCTGCAAGGTCATCGGTTATGTACCCCTGGCCGCGGACGTCGCGGCCATTGTGATCGAGCGGCGGATCGAAGTACTCGCCCCAGTGTCCCGAAGTGAAGCCGTAGTACTCGTCGAACCCACGGCCGTTAGGATGATAGGGATACTGCGAGCCATTATGCCATTTGCCGAAGCACCCGGTGGCGTACCCGGCGGCGCGGAACGCCTCGGCAATTGTCTTCTCATCAAGATCGAGCCGCTCGGCCCCGGTCGAAACGCCGTGCACGCCGCCGCGGGGATGGTACCGTCCGGTGAGAAACTCCGCCCGCGTCGGCGCACACACCGGTTGCACAAAGAACCGCTCAAACCGCGCGCCGTCCCGAGCGAGCGAATCGATGTGCGGCGTGCTCAGGTTCGTGTTGCCGTTGAAGCTGAGATCCCCCCAGCCCATATCGTCGGCAACGATGACCAGCACATTCGGCCGTTCCGCATCTGCAGTTCGCGCCGCTGCGAACCATCCTAGGAGGAGCAAGCCGAGCAGCGCCGTCGTGCGCCCGCTCTGTAAACGCCGCGGGGGAGAAGCGGGGCAGGTCACGGTCGTCGTTCCTTTCCGGCCGTATTCAAGCGGCCCCGGTCGGCAATTGCGGCCCAGGCGCCGGCAGCTCGATGCTGCCAGCCGCCGCCGCATCATGACTTGCCGACTGCCGGCGCCGACCTCGCCGGCGCCCTTGGCGGCGCGGCCGTTCCTTAGCCTCCTCCGCCGCCGCTTCGGCCGCGGCCGCCACCTCCGCGGGCCGAGCCTCGGAGAACTGTTCGAGCACGCGGCTGAGTTCGGCGGCGGCGTCAGCTTCCTTGCCGGTGAGCTCGCCGACTGGCCGTGGAATTTCCTCGTAAGGATCGGACGTGAGGTCGAAGAATCGGCCGTCGCGATAGAGCTTATAGTCCTTCGTCATCACCGATTCATGCACCGTTTCCAGGCCGTCGCCCCGGCCGTACCACGAGTAATGCCATCGCCGGGGCGCCCCCTGTTCGCCCAGAAGCTGCGGCAAAAAACTCTGCCCGTCGCGAGCCGCCGAAGTCGGCGGTTCCACGCCGGCCGCGGCGCACATCGTCGGCAAGAAATCGGTGCTGGAAATCAAATCGCGGTTCACCGAGCCCCCCGCAATCTTTCCGGGCCAGCTCACAATCAGCGGCACGTGCGTGCCGCGGGCGCTAGTGTCGCCTTTGCCGCCAGGATAGGCCTTACCCTGAAATTGCGAGACGATCCGTCTCCCCGTGCCATTGTCGCCGAGAAACATGACGATGGTGTTGTCGCGAATCCCCAGCTCGTCCAGCTTCGCCGCCACGCGGCCCACGAGCTTGTCCATGTACGCCACATTATCGGCGAAGTGCTCGAGCTTGTTGTTCACG
>DASVCM010000545.1:0-5306 GCA_036381635.1 Lacipirellula sp. | reverse complement strand
AAAGAAGACGATCATTGCCGCCCCCAGCCTTCGTCCCAGTCCCTGTCACGTCGAGGTCCGCCGAGACGTCCGGCCGCAAGCGAGCTAACCGGACTCCTCGAAAGACATCGGAGTGACAAGTGGCAAACCGTCCTCTTCATCGCCGCCCCTTCAGAAACGGGTTCGGCGTCTCCTGCTCGCGATCAATCCAAATCGACGACAGCGGATGAAAGTCCTGAATGTTGTTGTAGAACCCGCGAACGTACGGCTTCACCATGTTCTTGCTGACGTAGAAGTACATCGGGATCAGAGGCATCTCGCCAAGCAGAATCTCCTCGGCTCGATGCAGCATCTCGAGCCGTTTCTCGACGTCCGGCTCGCGGGCGGCGTCGCGGATGAGCCGGTCGTACTCCGCATTGGAAAACCCGGTGCGGTTGTTGTCGCCGCCGGTGACGAACATATCGAGGTACGTGTTCGGGTCGGCATAGTCGCCGATCCAGCTCAGCCGACTCACGTCGTAGTTGAGCGCCCGCTGGTTGCTCAGCAGCGTGGCGAACTCCTCATTCCGCGTCCGCACGCGGATGCCGAGATTCTGTTGCCACTGCTTGCGAATGAGCTGGGCGATCGACTGGTGCGTCTCGTGCGTGTTGTACGAAATCTCGAGCTCCGGAAAGCCGCGACCGCCGGGATAGCCCGCCTCGGCGAGCAGTTTTCTCGCCTGCTCCACATCCTCCGGCTCGCACTTTGGCGCCTCGTAGTTCGGCATTCCCGGCGGCACCAGGCTGTACGCCGGCTGCTCGCCGCTGGCGAGGATGTACGTGGTCAGCTCCTCGCGGTCCATCGCCAGCGACAGGGCTCGCCGCACACGAACGTCGTCCAGCGGCTTGCGCGTCGTATTCAGCAGGTACATGTAGGTGATGAGCACGGGCTGCGGATTGAGATCGTCCCGCGGCGGCTCTTCCTTCAGCAGCACCCGCAACGCCGGCGGCGGAATGTCGTAGATCCAGTCGGCCTTGCCCGTGAGGTACAAGTTCAAGCCGGTGTTGATCGACTCATTCGCCAGGAAGTCGACCGAGTCGAGCTTGATCGCATCGCGATTCCAGTAGAGCTCATTCTTCACCACGCGCGTCCGATCGCGCAGCCGCCGAAACAGCGGTTTGAATGGCCCGTTGCAGACGATGCGCTCGGGGTCAGTCCACTCGGGCGAGCCGTACTTCTCCACGCACGCCTGCTGCACGGGGAAGAGCGGATAGAACCCCAGCAGATTGATGAAATACGGCGTGGGGTTTTCAATCGTGAATCGGACCGTGCGATCGTCGATCAGCTCGACGCCCACCTCGCCAAAATCGAGCAGCACTTGCCGGCACCACCTGACGCCCACAGGCGGCTGTTCGTCAGCCGCGTCCACATCGCTGGCATAGCGGAATCGCCGCTCGTCGCCGTCGAGCGAAACGACATAGGTCCAGTCGTCGGTCGAAGCCTCGACGTTCGCTTGAGCCGCTTCGAGTTCCTCCTCGGAAAGTGGCTCGCCGTCGCGGCCTTCGATCCGTACCAGCTCGCCGCGCAGCACTTTGCCGCGACGGGTGTTGATCGCGTTCGCGGGAAGATTCAGCTCCACTTCCACCCTGTCGCCCGGCCGGACGCCGCGGCCGCCGCTGCTGTACCGCTTGGCGTTTTTGATATACCACGCCTGGTAGGCATACTCGGCGGCGGTGCGGGGGTCGAGGAACCGCCGCATCGAATAATAAAAATCGCCGGCCGTCACCCGCGTGCCGTCGGACCACTTCGCCGTGTCACGCAGGTAGAACGTGTACGTCCGCTTGTCGTCGGAAAGCTCCCACCGCTCGGCCACGCCGGGCGTCGGCTCCAGCGTCTCGGGGTGCCAGCCGACCAACCCTTCGAACAGGGCGTTGATCATCCGGTTCTCCGGCTGGCCAGTGACGATCGCCGGGTCGAGGCTCTTGACCTCGGTCCCGTTGACGAACGTAAAATCAGCCGGCTCGAGCTGACCCTTGTTCAGCGCCAACCCCAGCGCCGCCAACATGCCGAGGCCGACAATCCAGGGGACCAGCGATCGAAACGAACGGGGCATGCGGCGTGCGAGCGAGAGCGATGGGCGTCGGCGACGCCTTCAGCTTACACATTTGTGACGGAGCCTCAAAGAACGAGCGGTTCGCACGTTTTGAGGGCGCCACTGCTGGCTCGTCCAGCAGTGCGAAATGCGTACACGGCGCCCACTGCTGGACGAGCCAGCAGTCGCACACAGGTTCTTCCAGAGTTCTGTAAATGTCCTTCGAATACCTCCGCCACAAGCCGCCGCGAACCTTAGAGCGCCCGCGCGAACTGCTGGTAGTCTGCGCTCCGCTACGAAGCAATGTGAACCTCTCGCGGATCGTCCGTGCGGCGAGCTGCTGCGGCCTCGACCGGATCATCTGCACCGGCCACGCGAAACTCGATCGCAAGATCGCCCGCGACGGCGCCGATCAAATCGCCATCGATGTCCACCGCACGCTGCCGCCGGTCCTGGAAAAGCTCCGCCGCGAGGGCTATCGGCTCGTCGGTCTGGAGCAGACGACCGATTCGCAGGACCTGCACCAATTCCAGTTCGAGCGAAAGACAGCGCTAGTGGTGGGCAACGAGAGGACCGGCCTCACGCCCGACCTGCTTGAGCTAATGGACGACGTGGTTGAAATCCCGGTATGGGGATTGCCGTATAGCTACAACGTCGCCACCGCGACGACGATGGCGCTGTACGAGTACTGTCGCCAGTATCCGGATGGATGAATTAGGGGCGACACGCCCTGGAAGGGCGTGGAAGGCGAATACGCGCGGCGACCACGCCCTTTCAGGGCGTGCCACCCAGACGATCACCCCGCGGCCAGCAGTTCGATAATCTCCACCGCTACGACGACCTTGTCAGGATCACACACCTCCTCGCCGTCGAGCCGCCGCGCGACGTCGGCGGCGTACCGCAAGTATTGCTCGCGCGACTCCTCGACGAGTTCCGCCGGCAAGCATTCAACCGCCTGTAACCACAGGTCGCGCGCCGTGATTACCACGCTCTCGTCCCCGGCGATTGCGGTGAACATTGCGTCGTCGAGGGCCTCCAACAGCTCGCACGCCTCGGCCGAGTCCGGCGCAAACAGCGCCCTCGCCGCGCCGGCCCTCGCAGGCGCGGGCATACTAGGGTGCGGCCCCGGCGTTTTATGGTTCTCGACCATCAGCGAAGTAGCGAAGTGAGAAGAGAGGGAGTGAAGATAAAGGCGGCGATCGATCAACTCGGCCGCCGTCCGGCGCGCCGCGTCGTCGCGCGTCGCAAAAGCTCTGCGGCCCGACCGCCGCCGACCGCAGGCTCGCTCTTCGCCGAGTCTGCATCATCTATTGGCCCGTCGGCGAGCCGTTCCAGCAGGGCGGCCTGGCGCTCCAGCAGCCGACGCAGCTCGCGCAGCTCCGTGGTGAGCTCACGATGCTGCTCGGCCGCTTGCTCCCGCTCGGCGCCCAACGAGGCGTTCAGTTCCTCGGCGCGCTTGTGGACCTGTTTGAGCTCCGTCTTCGCCAGGGCCAACTGCCGGTCGAGATCCTGCAGCGCCTGCAGTTGCTCGGCGTTTTCTTCTTCCAGTTGCCGGGCGTCTTCGCCGGCCTTGGCCAGTTCCTGCTCCAGTCGGGCGATCGCTCCGCTCTGGCGCCCGGCGGCGCCTTGATCGACGGCCGCCTCGCGTTGTTCCAGCGCCGCCTGTTGCCGCGTCAGCTCCCGCTGCCACTCGGCCAGCTCGCTGTGGAGCGAGTCCATCGCCGAGAACGACTCCTGCACCCACGACTCAAGCTGCGAGTGCTCGCCTGCCAAAGCGGCGCGGAGCGATTCCAAAGTCGTAGTCGCGGACATAGTCTCTCGCTCACGGCGCGCAGGATCAGCCGTCGCCCCGCTCGGGACGCGCATTGATAGCTGGCCGCCGGAACTTGCGAACAGCGGTTCGCCGCCGGCGCCAATCGGAAAAGAAGTCTGAAAAGCCGGCCTGACAGTCCTGGACCGTCGAGCCAATAGAAACCTAGCTCACAAACGCCCGGAAGGCAAAAAGGGCGGAACGACGCTGTATAAACCTGCCAAAGTTGGACGATTGCCAATTCCCGCAAGCCGTCATATTTTGTGAGCGTAGAGTCCTTCTGAGGAAAGCGAAGAATCCAAGCTCCATGGCCAAGCGCAAGACCAAACCTCGCCGTCCGAGCAAGCCAGCCGCGCAACCGCCGCGGCGCTACTCCGAGGAGACGCGGGCCGGCGACGCCACCACGGTCGCCTGGGTGGTGAGCGTCATCATGGTCCTCTTATGCGACATCGGCGCCGCGGCCGCGCACTGGTGGTCGCGAGACTATGCGAACTCCGGCGGCATCGCGCTGTTCAAGGAGCTGCTCCTATTCGCCGGAGCGGCAATCGGCTTTGTATCGCTCGCGCTGCTGCCGATCATGCTGAAGGTCCGCCGCGTGCCGCCGCCGACCGGAATCTTGGTGTTCGCCGTCTGCGTGGCTGCGGCGCCGATGGTCGCCATTCTGGCGCAGAACCTGCGTTAACCGTCATTCTGAGCGAAGCGAAGAATCCAGCGTCACGCGCGGGCTAAATGTCAATGCGGCGTGAACTTCTCCATCCGCTTCACCAACTCAACGAGATATTCGGCGACAATTCCCCCAAGCTTTTCACCCTTCTCGACACTGGCCTTCCGCGGCGCCCCTTCCACGGAACTCGGCCAGTACCGCTTCACGTCGCGAACCAACAGCGGCTTAGTCGACTCGCGATAACTCTCCTCCGGCAGGCGATCGGATTTCACGAGGTCCGGCCGTGCGGCGAGGATTCGCGACGTTTCGATCTCGCCCGCATGCATGTCGCCAGGAGTCTCGACAATCCCGGCCATCTGCTTCTTGATAATGTCGTACTCCAGCACGATCGCGATGTTCGACTCAGGACACGTCCGCAGCAGACCCTCGGCGGCCTCTTCCATGGCGACCAGTTGCAGCGCGCTGGCGTGGCCGGAGTAGAGAATGAAATTGCGAAATCCCAGCTCGTACATCGACTGCACGATGTCGCGAGTGAGCCCGCGAACGGTTTCGCCGCTGACGCCAATCGTTCCCGGAAGCCCAGCAAGGCTGCGGCAGACGCCATACGGCACGGGTGCCGCAACAAACACGGGCGTCAACCTTGCCGCCCGCTTCGCCGCGTCGTACGCCTGAATCGTGTCGGTCGACAGTGGCAGATGCGGCCCGTGCGCTTCGAGCACGCCATAAGGAATGATGACGGTGTGCGTCCGCTTCAGCCCCGCGGCGACCTCTTCGGTGGTCAT
>DASVCM010000544.1:0-4075 GCA_036381635.1 Lacipirellula sp. | reverse complement strand
AGCTGCAGGCGTATTCGATCGACAGCAATCAAGACGTCGCGATTAACGTAGAAAAGGGCAAGGGGTATGTCGATCCGCTGCTGCTCGTCCAGGGCGGCGAGCCGCGCGAGTGGAAGCCGGGCGGTACGGTCGAGCGGGTGTTCGAGGACGAAGTCGAAACGCTCTATGTCACCAACGAGAGCGACGCGCCCACGACGGTCAGCTATTCGTTCATCACCGACGTCGAAACGCCGCAGGTCCGAGCGATTCCGATTGCCGCCATCTCCACGGTGGGTCTGTTTCTGATTTATCTGGGTTTGCGCTGGCTGGCGCCGCGGACCTCGGTCATTGCCGCCGCGACGGCCAAGGAGACTATCGCGCAGCCGCTGTTCACGCTGCTGGTGAGCCTCGGCGCCGTGGCGCTGGTGGCCTACGTGTTCATTCCGTACAACACGTTCGGCGAAGACGTGAAGATGCTCAAGACCACGGGCATGACGACGATCAAGGTGCTGGCGATCATCATGGCCCTGTGGACGGCGAGCACGTCGGTGGCCGACGAGATTGAAGGCCGGACGGCGCTGACGGTGTTGTCGAAGCCGGTCGGGCGGCGGCAGTTTATCCTCGGCAAGTTTTTGGGGATCATCTGGCCGATCGTGCTGATGTTCATCATCCTCGGCGTCATCTTCCTGGTGATGGTGTCGTTCAAAGTCGTGTACGACGCCCGCGAGTCGTCCAAAACGACGCCGGAGTGGACCGAGTGTTATCTCGAGGTGGTGCGGATCATCCCCGGACTCGTGCTGGCGTTCTTGGAGTCGGTCGTGATTGCTGCGATTAGCGTGGCGGTATCGACGCGGCTGCCGATGCTGCCGAACCTGGTGATCTGCGGCTCGATTTACGTGCTGGGGCACCTGGCGGCGCTGATCGTGAAGTCGTCGGCGGCCGACAACATAGTGTTCGTGCAGTTCGTCGGGCGGCTGTTGGCGCTGGTGCTGCCGGTGCTCGATCACTTTGAGATCGAAGGCGCCATCGCGGGGGCGACCAGCGTGCCGCTGTCTTATCTGGGCTGGGCCGTGGTTTACAGCGCGGTGTACTCGGCGGCGGCGATGCTGCTGGCCTTGTTCTTCTTTGAAGATCGCGATCTGGCGTAGCGGGCCGTTTCAAAAAACCGGGGGCTATCGCCCCGCGGCTGATGACATTAGCCGGAACGCGCTAGCGTCCGGTTCCTGGGCTTTTAGCCGGCCTTGCGGCGGAGGATGACGGTGTCTTCGGTGGACCAAGCGTCGTCGGCCGCGACCATGGGGAGTGGCGCCATTGCCGAAGCGAGCGGGCCGAGGCGGCGGCTGTCGGCGCCGTCCCAGGCGTGTTTGCGGACGCAGTCGAGTACCGCCTCAGCGACGGCGACGGCGTCACGGCCGTCGGCGCCGGTGACGCGCGGCTGGCGCCCGGTTTCAATGGCGGACGCGAAGTCGATGAGCTCTTGTTCGATCGCGTTCGTCTCGACGGACGGCACGTTCTGTTTCACAAGCAGCTCGGCGAAGAGGTTCTCGCGCAGATGCGTGCGTTCCGCCTCGCTCAATTCGGCAATTTGAAATGCGCGCCGCAGCACGTCGGCCCGCGGTTCGACAATCGTCGCCGTTCGCGCGGCAAAGTCGATCGATGCGAAGCGCGTCGGCATGTAGACCTGCATCGTCCGGGCAGGGGCGTAGCTGGTGCGGGAGGCCGTGAGGTTCGCTATGGCGCCATTGGCGAAGCGGAGTCGCGCGCTGACCATGTCCTCGTGATCGCCGAGCACCGAAACGCCGACGGCGTCGATGCTCGCGACTGGCGACCTCACGAGTGAGAGCGTCACGTCGATGTCGTGGATCATCAGATCCATCACGACGCCTACGTCGGTTGAGCGGAAGGTGTAGCCGCTCAGCCGCTTCGCCTCGATGTATTTGGGCTCCTGCAGCCGGTCCTGCACGCTCACCAATGCGGGGTTGAATCGCTCGACGTGGCCGACCTGCAGCACAAGCTGCCGCCGGCGGGCCATTTGCACCAGCTCGTCGGCCTCGTCGACGGACGGCGTGATCGGCTTCTCGACGAACACGTGCACGCCGGCGCGAATCAGCTCGCTGGCCACCTGGTGGTGCGAGACGGTCGGCGTGGCGATGACCGCGGCGTCGACTTCGCCGATGACGTCGCGGAACTCGGCGAACGGGCGGGCGCCAGTCTCTTGCGCCAAGGCGTCGCGAGCCTCAGGGCGCGAATCGACGACGGCGACCAACTCAATTTGCGGTATGCCCGCGGCGAGCCGGGCATGAATGCGACCGAGGTGGCCGACGCCGACCACCGCTAAACGAAGGCGGCTCACGCGGCCCTCCTCACTTCGCGACCGCGGCCATGCTTGCCGACCTGCTGGCCTTCGATGAACGCGAACAGTTGTTCCACGTCGCCGGAAAGCTGGTTGCTCGCTCGCATCAGCTCGCGGGCGTGGTTCAGACCGACCTTCGAGCGATAGAGCAGTCGGTGGGCGGCGGCGATCGATTCGATCCGCTCCGGCGTGAATTCGTTCCGCTTTAGCGCCACGATGTTGATGCACCGCGGCCGGGCCGGGATGCCTTCGACCAGCATGAACGGCGGCACATCGTGCAGCGCACGGCTCAAGGCGCTGACGAAGCTGTAGCTGCCGATGGTGACGAACTGGTGGACGCCGACGCCGCCGGAAAGCGACGCGTAATCGTGCACGTGGACGTGGCCGGCCAGTAGCGTGCCGTTGGCGATGAGGATGTGATCGCCGAGCTTGCAGTCGTGGGCGACGTGGCAGTTGCCCATCAGGAAGTTGTGGCTGCCGATGCGGGTGACGCCGTCTTCCTTTTCGCTGGCGCGGTTGACGGTGACGCCCTCGCGGAGCGTGTTGCCGTCGCCGATTTCGACCCGCGTATCGCTCCCCTGGTAGCTGACGTCCTGCGGCTCAGCGCCGATGACGACGTTCGGAAACAGCACGTTGTCGCGGCCGAGCGTGACGTCGCCCATCAGCGTCACGTTGTTCATCAGGCGCGTGCCGCGGCCGATGCGCACGCCGGGGCCGATGGTGCAGAAGGGGCCGACGACGACTTCCTCGTCGATCTCGGCTCGGGGGTCAACCCAGGCGTTGGCTGCGATGCTGGTGGCCATGGTGAGTGATTTCCTCAGGGCGCCGGTGGTCGGCTAAGCGCTGGCTCGCAAAGGAGTCGTGGCAAATCGTTCAACTAACTGACGCGTCAACTCGGCGTGGAGCCGGTGGCCGCTGCGATGGGCGACGAACTCGCCGACCATCCGGCGTCCGGCCAGGGCGAGGTCGCCCAGCACGTCGAGGGCCTTGTGCCGCGCACACTCGTTGGGGAACCGCAGGCGATTGTCGACCGGGCCATGGTCGTCAAACACCAACAGGTCCCGCGGAGTGACCCGGGCGCCCAGGCCTTGCCGCATCAACGCGTCGGCCTCGGACCGTAGCAAAAAGGTGCGACACGGGGCAAGCTCGCTGCGGAAGCGTTCTGGCGTGAGCTGGATGCGTGCAACCTGGCGGCCGATGACGCTCGCCGGGTACTCGAGCTGATATTCGATCGAGAACTGGCCTTTCGCTGAAGGCTGCGCTTCGATCCACGAGTCGCCTTCGGTGACGCGAACCGTGTCGGTCACCACCAGTCGCTCGGCCTCAACGCCCTGCTGCACAACGCCGGCTCGCAGCAGCGCCGCGACAAAGGGCGCCGACGAGCCGTCGCAACCGGGCATTTCGGACTGGTTCGTCCAGACCTCACAGTTGTCGATGCACAGGCCCGCCAATGCGGCCAGGACGTGCTCGACCATGGCGACTTCGACGCCCGCGAGCTTGAGGTTGGTGCGCCGCGGGACTTCGATCCGCAAGTCGCCGCGCACCGGCACGCGGGCGGTTGGTCCCATATCCGTTCGCACGAACGTCACGCCGGTCCCAACGGCCGCCGGCCGGAACTCGAGCCGGACGTCGCGTCCGCTCCAGTAGCCGAAGCCTTCGACCACAGCTCGGCCGGCGATCGTTTGTTGCATGCGGGCGGATACCATGCGGGCAGCCTCAGAAGCGCTCACAGAACTAAAAACA
>DASVCM010000543.1:0-2178 GCA_036381635.1 Lacipirellula sp. | reverse complement strand
CGTTTTTGCAGCAACTGGCAATGGAGATCGAGGAGCTGTCGGCCCATTTGAACCGGCATCTGTATTTGATTGCCGAGAGCGATCTGAACGATCCGCGCGTGGTGCGGCCGAGCGAACTGGGCGGTTTCGGCCTGCATGCCCAATGGAGCGACGACTTTCATCATTCGCTGCATGCGATTCTCACCGGCGAGCGGGCCGGGTACTACGCCGACTTCGGCGCGATGGGCGATCTGGCCAGGGCAATTTGCCAGCCGTTTGTGTACGCGGGGCGGCTGTCGAATTACCGGGCTCGGCCGCATGGCCGGCCGGCGGTAGAGATCTCTGGCCATCAGTTCGTTACGTTCCAGCAGAACCACGATCAGATTGGCAACCGCGCGCAGGGCGACCGGCTGAGCATGCTCGTCAATCGGGATCGGATGAAGATCGGCGCGGCGATCGTGCTAACCAGCCCGTTTTTGCCGATGCTGTTCCAGGGCGAGGAGTGGGCCGCGTCGACGCCGTTTCAGTACTTTGTCGATTTCCACGACGAGCCGGAGCTGGCGAAGGCCGTGTCCGAAGGCCGGCGGCGGGAATTTGAAGCCTTTGGCTGGAAGCCGGAGGAGGTTCCGGACCCGCAGGACGCGGAAACATTCGAACGCTCGAAGCTTCGCTGGGAGGAGGTCGGCCAGCCGGAGCACGCGGACATGCTCGACTGGTACACGCGGCTGATCCGGTTGCGGCACTCGGCGCCGGCGCTCACGACTGGGCGACTCGACCTGATCGACGTTCGCTCGAACGAGCAGGAGCAGTGGCTGCTTTACGAGCGTGAAGTCATCACGGTGGTCGCTAATTTCGCCGAGGACGGCAGCAAGATCCCGCTCCGCGCGGGGCGGCCGACGGAGGTGCTGTTGGCCTCCAAGCCGCCGCTGGAGGTGAGCGACCAGGCGATTACGCTGGCGCCGGAGTCGGTGGTGATCCTGGGGGGGTAGCGCAGAATCGATGTAGCCCCGGCCTCGAAGGGATGGCAACTGTAGGCCTTTCAGCCGCAACGCGGCGGCAGTCAATAGCCAGGGGCGTAAGCCCCTGGTGCGGAAAGGCGTTGCGGTTCGTAAGCCCCAACGGGGCGACAGTAGCGATGGCCGGTGCACTGCCGCCCCGTTGGGGCTTACGTTCTTGATCCACGCACCTACCAGGGGCTCACGCCCCTGGCTATTGACTTACGCCCCGTTGGGGCTGCATGCAGATGCATAACCCTCAGTGACCGGGCAAGTCTGCCGTCAGGGGGAAATCAGACCTAGTGGTACGCGACCCCGGGCAGAGCCCGGGGCTGCAATTGAGCGATTGCCCTACAGCCCATTCGGTTGCATCCGCAGGACGTCGCGGACGAAGTCGGTGCGGGCGCCGCCGTACTGTTGATATTGATTGGCGTACTGCTGCAGCTCGGCCGCGGTCGGCTGGCGGCCGATCAGGGTTCGCAGCACTTCGGCAAGATAGGGATCGCGGGCATTGCCCATGCGATCAAAGTACTCGGAGCTGCCGAGGATGTAAGCGAGGATATCCTGCGGCGCGCGGCCGGCTTGCAGGTGCGCCTGCCACGCGGCCAGTTCTTGCGGCGTCGCCTCGCGGCGCAGGTACTGGCGGTACCACTGGCTGATCTGTGCGATCTGGCCGACGGCGTAGGTGTTGCTCGGCGGCGTCGAACCGCCGACGCGGACCAACTGCACCTGGAGATTGCTGTTGTTCGAAAGTGGAGTTACGGGGACGCCCGCGCTCGCCTGTAGCACGATTTGGCCGCGATCGACCAGATAGGCGTCAACCTCGTACTTGTGATCGGGATAGATCAGCGTCGGGTCCAGCTCGATCGAGAAGGGAATCGGCGGGTGCTTCGGGTTCGGGATGACGTGCTTGCCGACTTCGACGTTGGTCCAGGTCGGGTACGTCACGTCGCGGAGCCGCACGGTGAGGACCGCCTGCTGCGTGAGGGTGATCCGCTCGCGGCAGATGACCTGCCCGCTCACCCCGCCGGTGGACTGCTGCACGAGCGTCACGGGGACGCTTTGCAGGCGTCGCGTGCGCTGGTCGAAGACCAGGAAGTTCACCTTGCCCTGCTGGTCGACGCGGCGGCGCATCTCGTCGCCGAGATCGTAGAGGGCGCCGCTGACGTAGCCGACCTGAAAGCCTTCGACATTGACGATGACG
>DASVCM010000542.1:0-6089 GCA_036381635.1 Lacipirellula sp. | reverse complement strand
GACCGACCTTTATCAGCTCACCATGGCCTACGGCTATTGGAAGCTTGGTCGCGCGGATCAGACAGCCGTCTTCCACTTATTCTTTCGCACGCCGCCCTTTGGCGGCGGATATGCGGTCGCCGCTGGATTACGGCCGGCAATTGAGTTCTTAGAGGCGTTTAGATTCGACGCCTCAGACGTCAGCTTTCTGAAGACGCTCACTGGCAATGACGTCCGCCCGCTGTTCGAACCGGCGTTTTGCGACTATCTCGGCGGCCTGCAGTTCTCCTGCGACGTCGACGCCATGCTCGAAGGAACAATCGCCTTTGGCCAGGAGCCTCTGATTCGCGTACGCGGGCCGATTCTGCAGTGTCAACTCGTGGAAACGGCCCTCTTAAACATCGTGAACTTTCAGACGCTCATCGCGACGAAAGCGGCGCGCGTCTGTCAGGCGGCGAGCGGCGATCCGGTCATCGAATTCGGCTTGCGACGCGCGCAGGGCGTCGACGGGGGGCTGTCGGCCAGTCGGGCGGCGTACATTGGCGGGTGCGCCGCAACGTCGAACGTCCTGGCCGCCAAGCGGTATGGCATTCCGGTCAAAGGCACCCACGCCCATAGCTGGGTCATGTCCTTCGATAGCGAGGAGGAAGCGTTTGCGGGATACGCCGCGGCGATGCCCAACAACTGCGTCTTTCTGGTGGATACTTACGACACGCTGGAGGGCGTCCGCCGCGCCGCCGAGATGGGGAAACACCTGCGCGCGCAAGGCCACGAGCTTGTCGGCGTGCGGCTGGATTCAGGCGATCTCGCCTACCTGAGCATCGAGGCGCGCAAGATCCTCGATGAAGCAGGCTTTCCTCGCGCGCAAATCCTGGCGTCCAACGATCTGGACGAGCGGATTATCGAAAGCCTCAAGCTTCAGGGCGCAAGAATCACGACTTGGGGAGTCGGTACGCGGCTAGTCACGGCCTACGACCAGCCGGCGCTCGGCGGCGTTTACAAGCTGGGGGCGATAAGAGACGAGCAAGGAGCCTGGCGTCCGAAGCTTAAGCTATCGGAGCAAGTCGCCAAGACAACGATTCCGGGTGTTCTACAAGTTCGCCGGTTTGAGGCGGCCGGCGCGATGCTCGGCGACATGATTTACGACGAAACGGCCGGCATTCACCCCAGCCGGCAGATCGTAGATGCCAAGGATCCGACGCGCCACAAGCAGATGCCGGCGGATGCTCAGGAAAAAGATCTGCTGGCGCCGGCCATGCGGGAAGGCCGCACGGTCGCTAACCCCGAGTCGCTCGAAGACGTCCGCGCTCGGGTCCAGGCGGGCCTCGGCCTGCTCCACCCCACGGTCAAGCGGTTCCTCAATCCACATGAGTATCCAGTCGGTTTGGACCGCGGCCTCCACGAGCTGAGGATGCGCATGATACGGGAGGCTCGCCAGACGCCCGCAGAAGTCATGGAGACGCCGTAATGTTATTCTTCGCGACGCGGAGCTACGGCTATTTTCGTGACGAGCTGGCTAGCCTCGTGCGCGGGGAAGTAGGACGGCTGGAAGTGAAGCTGTTTAGCGATGGCGAGGTCTACCACCGGATTCTCGATGACGTCGCCGGCCGCAACGTCGTGCTGGTCGGCGCCTCGATTTCGGACGTCGAAACCTTCGAACTGTTCGACGTCGCCAGCGGCCTGGTCAACGCCGGCGCGCACTCGTTGACGCTCGTCGTGCCGTACTACGGATATGCGACCATGGATCGCGCGGTGCACCCGGGCGAGATCGTTAAAGCCAAAACGCGGGCGCGACTCTTCTCCTCCATCGGACACGCTCGCCAGTCGAATCGGATGCTGTTGCTCGACCTGCATGCCGAGGGCATCCAGCATTACTTCGAAGGCGGCCTGTTGGCGACGCACCTCTATGGCAAGGCGCTCGCCCTGACGGCGATTCGCGAGCTCGGCGGCGACGATTTCGTCGCGGCTTCCACCGACGCGGGCCGGGCCAAGTGGGTCGAGTCGCTGGCCAACGAATTACAGGCGCCGGCGAGTTTCATCTTCAAGCGCCGGCGCGAAGATGGTTCTCCCGAGATAATCGCCATGAATGCCGACGTACGAGGCAAGCGGGTCGTCGTCTACGACGACATGATCCGCTCCGGCCGATCGCTGCTCAATGCGGCTGAGGCGTACCGTCACGCGGGCGCCGTCGACGTAGCGTGCGTGACGACGCATGGGGTGTTCCCCGGCGACGCGCTGGACAGGATTGGCGCCAGTGGACTCGTGTCCCGCATTGTCGCGTCGGATAGCCATCCGCGGGCAGTCGAGCTTGGTCGGAGTCACCCGGACTTTCTCACGGTCCGCAGCATCGCCGGCGTCTTTGCCGAATCCCTGCAAAAATCCGCGCCGAGGCCGCTATGAAGTTGATTCGCGTCGCCGCGGCGGCGCTCAATCAGACGCCGCTCTATTGGGACGGCAACGCGGCAAACATTCGTCGTGCGATCGCGTTGGCCCGCGAGCGAGGCGCCCGCCTCCTCTGTTTGCCTGAGTTATGCATCACCGGCTACGGTTGCGAGGACGCGTTCTATTCGCATGCCGTCCTGGCCATGGCCGAACGCGTGCTCGCCGAGCTGCTACCGGAAACCGACGGCATGGTCGTCTCGTTCGGTCTGCCGATCATGCACCACGGCGCTCGCTACAACGCGGCGCCCCTTGCCGTGGACGGCCGGATTGTCGGAGTCGCCGTCAAGCAGCGGCTAGCCGGCGAAGGGTTGCACTATGAGCCGCGGTGGTTCAAGCCGTGGCCTTCCGGCGTGTCGGTGGCCGCGCACATCGCGGGACAGGATTGCCCGCAGGGCGACCTCATTTTTGACATTGGCGGCATTCGCGTCGGCTTCGAGATCTGCGAAGACGCCTGGGTCGCCGATCGACCGGGCGAAGAGCACGCGCGACAGGCCGCGGATCTTATTCTCAATCCGAGCGCCAGCCACTGCGCCTTCGGCAAGCACCAGACGCGGAGTCATCTGGTCGCCGAGTCGTCGCGCGCCTTTGGCGTGACCTACGTCTACAGTAACCTCGTGGGCAATGAGGCGGGCCGCATCATCTATGACGGCCAGACGTTGATCGCGACCCATGGCGACCTTGTCGCCCGCGGCCCTCGCCTGAACTTTCAGCCGGTAACCCTCGCCGAAGCAGTCGTCGACGTCGACGCGACGCGGATGCGGCGCTCCCAGTCGGTCAGCTTCATTCCGTCGCATGACGTGCTGAATGCCGAACGACAGGTCAGCGTCGACTTCCAGTGGCCGGCCTGCAAGCCGCAGCCAATGCAGTCGCGAGAATCCGCGTGGGAACATTCTAAATTCCTGCAGGAGGAGGAGTTCGCGCGGGCGATCGCTCTTGGACTCTACGATTATTTGCGGAAGAGCCGTTCCACCGGGTTTGTCGTGTCGCTCAGCGGCGGCGCCGACTCGGCGGCCGTCGCGTGCCTGGTGGCGCTCATGGTGAAGTTCGGCGTCGCCGATTTAGGGGCGGATCGGTTTCTCAAGAACCTAGGGCGCGCGACCACCTCAGAAGATCTTGCGAGCGCGCCGCACGCCATCGTCAACAGCTTGTTGACGACCGTGTATCAGGCCACTCGCAATAGCTCTCAAATCACGCGCCAGGCGGCTAGCGCCATCGCCGACGCGGTTGGCGCCCTGCATCTCGAGCTGGATGTAGATGACGTCTGTGAAAGCTATACCAAAAAAATCGAAGCCGCGCTCGGCCGTGGGCTGAGCTGGGAGACGGACGACGTCACGTTGCAGAACATCCAGGCCCGCGTGCGAGCTCCATCGGTGTGGATGTTGGCCAATGTGCAGAATGCACTGCTGCTGGCCACCAGCAACCGCTCCGAAGCCGCGGTCGGCTACGCCACCATGGACGGCGACACCTGCGGCGGGCACAGTCCCATTGCGGGCATCGACAAAGCGTTCCTGCGCCGCTGGCTGCGGTGGCTGGAAACGACTGGTCCCGATGGCGTGGGGCCGATCCCGGAGCTCAGCGCGGTCAACGCCCTGCAGCCCACGGCCGAACTCCGCCCGACCGGCGAAGGCCAGACTGATGAGACCGATCTCATGCCGTACGACGTCCTCGACGCGATCGAACACCAGGCCATCGGCGAGAAGCGCTCGCCCGCCGAAGTCCTGGCCGTCATGGCCGTGGAGTTTCCGCGCTATGATCACCAGCAGTTGGCCAGTTGGATTCGCCGCTTCTTTCAGCTCTGGGGCCGGAATCAGTGGAAACGCGAGCGCTACGCACCTTCGTTCCACGTCGACGACAAGAATCTCGATCCCAAGACGTGGTGCCGCTTCCCCATTCTTTCCGGCGGTTTCCGCCGCGAGCTTTCCGAGCTGGAGTCCGCCGACGGGTGAAATTCCAAGGTGAGAGCCCCGTGTACCCATGTCACGTCGAGGTGGGCCGAGACGTCCGGCCGCAAGCTGCCTAAAGGCGGTCCCTCGGCAGACGTCTGCATCACGACGCCGGGCCAATGGAATTTGTCAACGGAGTTGACTTAGTGTAATGATAACACTATACTAGTGTCAAGGAAACACTAAGGAGCCGCCGTGGGATACTCCTACGAATATGAACGCCCTGCCCTGACGGTCGACATCGTCGTCTTCGCCCTCGATGACGACGACTTGAAGGTCATGCTAATCCAACGCGACCTCGCGCCGTTCGCAGGGCAATGGGCCCTTCCCGGCGGCTTCGTGCGCATCGACGAGACGCTCGACGAGGCCGCTCGCCGCGAATTGCAGGAGGAAACCGGGCTCAAGGACATCTTCCTGGAGCAGCTCTACACGTTTGGGGACGTCAATCGCGATCCGCGTGAGCGCGTCGTCACGGTCGGCTACTACGCCTTGGTCAACCTCGCCGGCCACGCGGTGCAGGCCAGCGCCGACGCCCGCAACGCCGCCTGGTTTCCCGTGAACGACCTGCCGTCGCTCCCATTTGATCACGACCAGATCCTGCAAGCGGCCCACGATCGTCTGCGCGGGAAGGTGCGATACCAGCCGATTGGCTTCGAGCTGCTCCCCGAGAAGTTCACGCTTCGTCAACTGCAGCACTTGTACGAAGTCATTCTCGACCGCGAGCTGGACAAGCGCAACTTCCGCAAGAAGGTCCTCAGCATGGACATCGTCAAAGAGACGAGCGACATCGAGAAAGACGTCGCCCATCGCGCCGCGCGCCTCTATCGCTTCGATAAGCGCCGGTACGATCGGCTCATGAAGCAGGGGTTCAACTTCGAGATTTGAACGTGGACCGCTACCCACACATTCTGGGATGCTTGCTCGGAACCGCAGTCGGCGATGCGTGCGGTTTACGTCTGGAAGGGCTGTCGCGGCACAGGGCGAAGCGAATGTATGGCAGGACGCCGATCAGGCCCGAACTCATCTTCGGACGCGGCTTTTGCAGCGACGATACGGAACATACCCAAATGGTGGGCTACGCACTGGCGCTCGCCAAGGGCGAGCCCACCGAATTCCAGCGGCAACTTGCCGGACAACTCAGGCGCTGGTTGTTGACCGTGCCGATCGGCGTCGGCTTCGCGACCCTACGGTCGTGTTTAAAGCTGCTAATCGGCTTCAGCGCTGAAAGGAGCGGAGTGGCTAGCGCCGGCAATGGCCCCGCAATGCGCTCGGCCTTGCTTGGCGTTTGCGCCAATTCCGACGAGCACCTGCGAGAGCTTGTACGGGCTTCCACTCGGGTAACGCATACGGATCCGAGGGCTGAAGAGGGCGCAGTGGTAGTCGCCCGCGCGGCTCGCCGGGGCGTCGACGGTGATGCCTCCGATCCGATTCGTTTTATCGTCGACGCCGCAAAGGACATTAGGGACCAACAACTGCAACAATCGCTTTTGAGCGCGGCGCACTCGCTTGCCAGCGGTGCATCCTGCCTGGAGTTCGCCGAGTCACAGAAGTGGTCGACCGGCGTATCTGGATTCGTCAACCATACAGTGCCGGCGGCGCTTTACTGTTGGGCGAAGTCGCCCGGTAACTTACGACAATGCGTGAACGACGCCGTCTCCCTCGGCGGCGATGCGGATAGCGTAGGTGCGATCGCTGGAGCGATATGCGGAGCGAATCTGGGTGCCG
>DASVCM010000541.1:0-2514 GCA_036381635.1 Lacipirellula sp. | reverse complement strand
AGGGCCGATCGAGCGCGAGCCAGCCGATGGCGCCGGCGATGCCATGGGCGCCACGGAGGACGCGGCCGTCGGCGAGAATGCCGGCGCCGATGCCGGTGCCGACGGCGAGGTAAATGGCGTCGCGGCAGCCGCGGGCGGCGCCTTGCCAGCTTTCGCCGAGGATGTAGGCGGCGCGGTCGCTGTCGATGACGACCTTTGGCAGTGGATGAGAGTCATCAGCGAGCGCGGCTTCAAGTTCCGACTGCAAGGGATAGTCTTCCCAGCCGGGGATATTCGGCGCCCAGACGCGGCCGGTTTGTTCGTTGACGATGCCGGGGACGGAGACGCCGACGACGGCGGCGCGGGCGCCGAGCTTCGTCGCGTGATCGCGTAGGCGGCACGCTTCCTTGGCAATCAGCTCTCCCACCGCCCTGCCCTGGCGGCGCTCCAAAGGAGTGACGCGGCGTTCGTAGGGGTGGCCGGCTTCGTCGAACAAGCACGAGGCGAGCTTCGTGCCGCCGAGGTCGAGGGCGATGACTGGCGCTCGCGGACGCGTTTTCGGAATGCGCTCTGCCATTCGCGCCGTTTCGTTGTCGATTACTTCCGGGGGCTGGTCATCGGCCGCTGCGCGGCGACGGGACGGCGCCGGCTAACATTCGCGCTAAACGGTTACACATAGGGCAGCTCGCCTTTGCGGGCTTTCGTCAGGTCGATGAGCAGCGCTGCCAGCGCTTCGGTTACGGCGTCAAAGAACTGTTTACCTTTGGCGGCGGTGGCGCGCGACGGGTCGCCGCTGCCGGTGTCGGGGTGGCTTTTGGACCAGGGGCGCGGCGACCAGACGCCCGGCTGTTTGAGGGTGGCGATTCCGAAAGGCACGCGGCTGCCGCTGCCGGCGTGTTCGAGTTCGACCAGTTCTGGCCGCAGGTGAAGCAGCAGGCTCGTTTCCATTTCGTCGGCGTGGTCGCCGGGGAGCTCGAACGTCGATCGCTTCACCTCAGGCGCCATCTCGTAGAAGTTAGCCACGACAATGAGCAGGCCGAATTCCGACTGCACGTCGCGGACCAGCGGCTGGAACTGGTTGCCGCCGTGGGCGTTTAGAATGACGAGCCGGTCGATGCCCTGCCGCTTCAGCGAGCGGGCCACGTCGCGAAGGATGGCCAGCGCCGTGGTCGTGGTGAAGCTGATGGTGCAGGCCTGGTCGAGCTGCTGTTCGTCGTTGCCGAAGGGGATAGTCGGCAGTACGGCGACGCGGCCGCCGCGCTCGTAGGCCAGCTCGGCGGCTCGCTCGGCAAACAGCGTCGCCTCGATGACGTCCGTGCCGTAGGGCAGATGGCGGTTGTGGGCTTCGGTCGCGCCCCAGGGAAGCACGGCCGCCAGCGGAGGCGACTCGATTAACTGTCGATGATTGGCTTCGATGACGAGAAAAGGGCGCGGCGGCATTGGCGATTTGCCCATCGGGAATGCAGACGAAATGGCCGGACTGGTGAGTATCATACCGCGCGGCGGGGCGCGCGGGGCGACCGATTTTAGGACCCAAACCGGACGTCTCGGCGGACCTCGACGTGACAGGGTTCACGGCTCGGCGGGAGGCCTCGCCCTCCCAGACCAACTACCGGCTACTTCCGCTCGATGAGCTTGTCGAGGATGCCGTTGATGAACTGCGGCGAGTTCGCCGTGCCGTAGCGTTTGGCCAGCTCGACGGCTTCGTTAATGGCGACGCGGTCGGGGGTGTCGGAGTAGCGGATCTCGAAGGCACCGAGGCGCAGGAGATTGCGGTCGGTGGCGGGCATGCGGCTGACCGACCAGTGCTCGGCCTTTTCCGCGAGCAGCGCGTCGAGCTCGTCCTGGTTGCGCTTCACGCCCAGAACCAGTCCCTTGGCGAACTCGCGGAGGTCGTCGTCATGCAGGCGCGCCGCGAGGAACTGCCCGAGGTTGCCCAGGGAGTTTTCGGGGTTCAGGTCTTCTTGGAAGAGCGCCTGGAGGGCGATCTCTCGGGCGCGGCTGCGGCGGGACATAGGGGAAATGTCTAAATGACGAATGAACGAATGACGAACTCAATTGGCACTGTCACCCCGAGGTCTGCCGAGGGGTCCGGCCGGACGTCTCGGAAGACCTCGACGTGACAGGGCGCACGGCCTGGACGTCTCGGCGGACCTCGACGTGACAGGGTCCACGCCTGCTCTATTTTACGATGCTGGGAGGCATTTGAGCAGGCCGACCATGTGGAGGGCGGCTTCAGCGCATTCGGCGCCCTTATTTCCGTGCTTCCCGCCGGCGCGGTCGATGGCCTGTTCCATCGTTTCGCAGGTGAGGATGCCGAAGAGCACCGGCAGATCGAACTGCAGGGCGATTTGCGAAATGGCGAGGCTCACCCCGCGGTTAATGTGCTGGTCGTGCGTCGTTTCGCCGCGGACGACGGCGCCGAGGCAGATGACCGCGACATAGCGGGCCGAAGCGGCCATGCGCTGCGCGCTGATAGGGATTTCCCAGGAGCCGGGGACCCAGGCGACATCGATATTGTTGTCGGGAATGCCG
>DASVCM010000540.1:0-3863 GCA_036381635.1 Lacipirellula sp. | reverse complement strand
GAGACGCAGATCTACTCGGTCGAGAACTTCGATCTGAACCTGGTGGCCACGGCCGAGATCACGCTCGGCGGATTGTATGCGGGGCAGGTCATCGACGCCGATGATCTGCCGCTCAAGCTGTGCGGCATCAGCCACTGCTTCCGCACCGAGGCGGGCGCCGCGGGCCGCGCGTCGCGCGGGCTCTACCGCGTTCACCAGTTCACCAAGGTCGAGATGTTCGCGTTCACGCTCCCTGAGCAGAGCGAGGACATGCACAACTATTTCTGCGACCTGGAGTGCCAGATCTTTGACGGGCTCGGCATCCCGTACCGCGTGCTCGACATCGCCTCGGGCGATCTCGGCGGTCCAGCATACCGCAAGTTCGACCTGGAAGCCTGGATGCCCGGTCGCGGCGACGGCGGCGAGTACGGCGAAGTGACCAGTGCCAGCAACTGCACCGACTACCAGGCGCGTCGGCTGAACATCCGCTACAAGGTGAAGGGCGAGAAGGGGACAAACTTCGTCCACACGCTCAACGGCACCGCGGTGGCCATCAGCCGGGCGCTGATCGCCATTCTCGAAAACTGCCAGCAGCCCGACGGCTCGATTGTCGTGCCGGAAGTGCTGCAGAAGTGGGTCGGCAAGGCCCGCATCGGCGGCGGCGCCGATGAGGAGTGAAAGTAACGATATCGCGTCGAGCCATATTTGCCCGGCCATCCTGGCCGGGCGCCGAGCCAGGATGGCTCGGCTATCTATCGCGGACGCGGTCGTCCGCGGCTTCGGCTTCGTGCAACTCATGCAAACGCTGCTGTCATCGGCCTCCGCGGCACGAGGGTTGCCGCGGTATCTCTCAGGCAGCACCGGGGTGCGGATGAAAAGAAGGCGGCAGGCGTAGCAACCGTAGTCGCCTTCGAGTTTTTTCGATTCGCCGCAGGCGAATCTTCTGAGCCGAGGTGCTGGCCGTGCTGCGACCAGCATGGTTGAGCGCCTACCGGCAACCGCACCGCCGGGGCTGCTGTTTTTACGGGCTCAACGTACAGTTCCCAGCTCAAAAAGCACATCGGTTGGCCTATTGAAGGAGATTCGCCATGCAAGTTCGAGACATCATGTCGTTTCACCCGCATTGCTGTACGCCGGAAACGCCGCTGCGCGACGCCGCCCAGATGATGTGCGACTGCGATTGCGGAGCGTTGCCGGTGGTCGAATCAGGGAGCCGGGACCAGCCGATCGGGATTATTACCGACCGCGACATCGCCTGCCGGGCCGTTGCCAAAGGCAAAGATGTTTTGAAGACGACCGTCGGCGATTGCATGACGACGCATCTGACGACCATGCGCGAGGATGCGTCGCTCGAGGATTGCTGCAATGCGATGGAGCGCGCCAAGATTCGCCGCATGCTGGTCGTTGATTCAAAAGGCAAGCTGTGCGGCATCGTTTCGCAGGCCGATGTGGCGCTGCGGATGGCGGAGCATGAATCCGCCGAGTTGGTTCGGGAAGTTTCGCAACCCACGGAGGAGCCTTCCTTAGTGGGCTAATGCGACCAGGCGCCATAGCGCGAGGGAGGTCGCCATGTTTGAAGATCGATTCGAGGCGGGGCAGGTTCTCGCCGAAAAGCTGGCCCATTACCAGGGCCGGCGAGATGTAGTCGTGTTGGCCCTCCCCCGCGGCGGCGTCCCGGTCGCTTTCGAGGTTGCCAAGTTCCTGCGGGCCCGGCTTGACGTCTTCCTGGTACGCAAGCTTGGCTGGCCCTTGCAGCCCGAGCTGGCCATGGGAGCTATCGCTCAGGGCGGCGTGCGAATTTTGCACGACGACGTCGTCGAGCAGCTTAGCGTCCCCGAGTACGTCATTGAACGAGTGGCCGACCAGGAAGCTCGTGAGCTTGCTCGCCAGCAGGAGCTCTACCGCCCGGGCCAGGCGCCGCCGGACGTAGCGGGGCGGATCGTCGTCCTCGTAGACGACGGCCTGGCCACCGGCTCCACGATGCGCGCGGCCGTCGAGGCGCTGCGCTCGCGTCGACCGTCGCGGCTCGTCGTGGCGGTTCCGGTTGGAGCGCCGCAGACGTGCGCGGAGTTCAGTGAGCTCGTCGACGAGGCGGTCTGCGCCGCCGAACCCGAGGACTTTCGGGCCGTCGGGATGTGGTACCGGGACTTCAGTCCGACGGCGGACGATACGGTGATCCATCTGCTAGAAGAGGCCGAGCATTGGGCGCCGTCGAGTATGAGCCACCAACCTGTTTAGCCGGTTAGCGCGCCGGCTGTGCGGATGGGACTGCACCATGGCACACACGACCCACCTGGCAATCGACGAGGAAGTTCGCATCGATACGCGGCAGGGCGCCATTGAAGGCGCGCTGATCATCCCCGACAACGCGCACGGCGTGATTCTGTTCGCCCACGGCAGCGGCAGCAGCCGTCTTAGTCCGCGGAACAGGTTTGTCGCCGACGAACTTCACGAGCGCGGATTCGGAACGCTCCTGTTCGACTTGCTAACGGCCAGCGAAGAGGTTCGCGACATGCGAACCGCCGAGCATCGGTTCGATATCGGCCTGCTCGTCGACCGGCTGCTGTTGGCGACGGACTGGTTATCGGACAACGCCGCCACGCGGCAGTTTTCCATCGGGTACTTTGGCGCGAGCACCGGCGCGGCGGCCGCCTTGGGCGCCGCGGCCGAGCGGCCCGAGGTTGCCGCCGTCGTGTCTCGCGGCGGTCGCCCCGACCTTGCCGGCGAGGCGTTGCCGCGCGTCGAAGCGGCGGCGCTGTTGATCGTGGGCGAACAGGACGTCCCGGTCATTCCCTTAAATCGCAGCGCGCTAGCCAGGCTGGAGCGAAGCCGTGCGCGGGAGTTGGTGCTGGTTCCCGGCGCCACTCATCTGTTCGAGGAAGCGGGCGCCCTCGAGGAAGTAGCGCGGCTGGCGGGCGACTGGTTTACCCAACATGTGACGCCGCCGGAAGGCAGTCGCCGCCACTAGCGCCGGGAGAAGTCCGATGGCTCGTCGATCCCGCCAGTTGTTTGAAGAACCTGACGCGCACGGGCTCATCGATTCCATTCGCCATCAAGCGCTTCCGCTGGAAAGCGTTGAGGACCTCGATCCGATGGTCGATCGCATCGGCGGCGCCCGCTTCGTCCTGCTGGGCGAAGCTTCGCATGGCACGGCCGAATACTACGACTGGCGCCGCCGACTGAGTGAGCGGCTCATTCGCGATCATGGCTTTTCGTTTATCGTGGTCGAAGGCGACTGGCCGGACTGCTATCGTGTGAACCGCTATGTGAAAGGCCGCCGCGGCGCCGGGGACAGCGCGGCCGAGGTGCTGCACCACTTCGAGCGCTGGCCGACGTGGATGTGGGCGAACGACGAGGTTGTCGAGCTTGCCGAGTGGCTTCATGAGTTCAACGCGGCGCGGCCCGAGAAGGAGAAAGCCGGCTTCTACGGCTTGGACGTCTACAGCTTGTGGGAGTCGATGGACGCCGTGCTCGGTTACCTGGAGCGTACCAATGCCGACGCTGTTGAGGCGGCCCGCCAGGCATTCTCATGCTTCGAACCCTATGGTCGCGACGAACACGAGTACGCCCGGGCGACGATGTGGGCGCCGGCCTCCTGCGAGGAAGACGTCGTTCGCATGCTCCACGAGCTGCGTCTCGATCGACCGAAGTATGAGCACGACGGCCGCGAGGAGTTCTTCAACGCCGAGCAGAATGCGATCGTCGCCCGCAACGCCGAACACTATTACCGCCGGATGGTTCGCGGCGGCGCCGACTCGTGGAATGTTCGCGACGGGCACATGGTCGAGACGCTCAATCGGCTCGTCGATTTCCATGGCGACCAGTGCAAGGCGATCGTCTGGGAGCACAACACGCACATCGGCGACGCCCGGTACACGGACATG
>DASVCM010000539.1:0-4205 GCA_036381635.1 Lacipirellula sp. | reverse complement strand
CGGCTCGTGCTGCCGGGCGTTGGGGCGTTTGCGGATGCGATTGGGGAGCTGCGGCGTCGTGAGTTGGTCGGGCCGATTCAAGATGCCGTGGAAGCAGGAAAACCGTTCCTCGGCATCTGTCTGGGGCTGCAACTGTTGTTCGATGTGAGCTACGAGGACGGCGAGCACGAGGGACTGGGAGTCGTCGCGGGCGAGGTGCGGCGGTTCGCGGTTCCGGCCGAGTACAAGGTGCCGCATATGGGCTGGAACGAAGTCACGTTCCGCCGCCATGCGCCGGTGTTCGCGGGTGTGGACGACGGGGCCCACTTTTACTTTGTGCACTCGTATTACGTTGCGCCGAAGGACACGAGCGTGATTGACGGCGAGGCTTCGTATCCGGAGCCGTTCTGCGCGACGATCTGGCGCGACAATCTGTTTGCGACGCAGTTTCATCCCGAGAAGAGCCAGGCGGCGGGGCTGCGGTTATTGAAGAACTTTGCCGAGTTGGCGTGAATCGCGAAGACGCAAGCGAATCGGGCGCCGATCTTGTGGCTCTGCGTCGGCGACGTCGTGCAACTTGAAAATCGCGTGGGTGTCTGCGATATTCTGAGTGTCTTTCGTAAGCATCGACGCACGCAGCTGTGGTAGGCCGTCATGCAGATTTGGCCAGCAATCGACCTGTTAGGCGGCAAATGCGTGCGGCTTCAGCAGGGCGATTATGCCCGCGAGACAGTCTTCTCCGACGACCCGGCGGCCACAGCCCTGGGCTTTCAGCGCAACGGCGCTCGGCATCTTCATCTGGTCGATCTCGACGGCGCCCGGGCGGGTAAGCCGGTGAACCTGGAGGCGGTGGAAGCCATTCTGCGCGCGGTCGACATGGAGTGCGAACTTGGGGGCGGAATTAGAGATGAAGCCGCGATTGAATCACTTCTCAAGCTCGGCCTGTCGCGGCTGGTCCTTGGCACCTCGGCGCTGAAGCGGCCCGAGTGGTTTCGTGACATGTGCGCAAAGTACCCAGGCCGGCTGGCGCTAGGCGTCGACGCCCGCGACGGCCTCGTTGCGACAGACGGATGGCTGGAGACGAGCACCGTACATGCAGTCGATCTCGTCCAGCAGTTCGCTGACGATCCACTGGCGGCGATTATCTATACAGACATTGCCACCGACGGCATGCTGCAAGGGCCGAACGTCGCAGCCATGCGCGAGATGCAGCAGGCGGTCTCGCATCCGGTGATCGCCTCCGGCGGCGTGACGACGGCCGACGACGTCGCCCAACTTGCCGCTGCGGGGCTCGCCGGCGCCATTATCGGCCGGGCACTGTACGCGGGGACGCTTACGCTTAAGGATGCGCTCAGTTCGGCGAGAACAGCGTGTCCCTCCTAATCATGTTTTTAAACCACGAAGCACACGAAACACGCGAAAGGAGAAAGAACAAGTCCGCAGATGCTCCGATGCTTGATGCTTAGTATTCAATAGAAGCCACCGGCTCCGCCGGTGGACAGCATGCGAGTTGAGTCCGCTTGTGCTGCGGTCCCCCGGCAGAGCCGGGGGCTTTCATTGAGCATCCGTCATCTAAATCGTCTGCGGGCAATCCTCCTGAATTCTTTCGTGTGTTGCGTGTGTTTCGTGGTTAACTCTGCTCATCACCCCGGAACGCGAGAACCATCATGGCAAGAAACGTCGCGGACATAAGGAATGTCGCCATCTGCGGTCACGGCAGCGCCGGCAAGACCACGCTCGTGGACGCCTTGCTGGTCGAGAGCGGGGCGGTGAAGGGGAACCCCAGCGTCGACGCCGGGACGAGCATCTGCGACTTCGACGAAGAGGAGAAGCACCACAAGCACTCGATCGAGGCGAAGGTGGTGCATCTGGATCACGCCGGCAAGCGGATCAATCTGATCGACACTCCGGGTTACCCCGACCTGGTGGGGCAGATGATCGGCGCCCTGCGGGCCGTGGAGACGGCGCTCATCGCGATCGACGCCCACGCGGGAATCAAGGTGAACACTCGCCGTGCGTGGCAGGAAGCGGGCCGCGCCGGGTGCGGGCGGATGATTGTTATCACCAAGCTCGACGCGGAGAACATCGACTTCCCGGGTCTGGTGGCATCGATTAAAGAGACGTTCGGCAATGGCTGCGTGCTGCTGAACGTGCCGGTCGGCCTGGGTGACTCGATCAAGGGGGTGGCGAGCACGCTCGATCCGCCGGTGAAGGCGGAGGGCGCGGTCGTCGATCCAAAACAAATCAATGAAGCGCTCATCGAATCGATTATCGAAGTCGATGAAGCAATGATGGAGCGATATTTCGAGGGCGAGATTCCCTCGGCCGAGGAGCTTTCGAAGCTGATGGTGCAGGCGATCGCCGCGGGGACGCTGACGCCGATTCTGTGCGTGTCGACCAAGAAAGGCGTCGGCGTCACGGAGCTGCTCGATGTTCTGGCGACCGCCGCTCTGCCGCCGACGGCGATCCCGCGCAAGGCGATGACCAACGGCGACGAGGTGACGCTCAAGCCCGACCCGGCGGCGCCGCTCGCGGCACAAGTCTTCAAGACGCGGATCGATCCGTTCGTGCAGCGGCTGAGCTTCATGCGAGTGTACGCGGGCACGCTGAAGCGGGATTCGACCGTACACGCCTCCGCGGCGCGGAAGGGCGTGAAGCTGGCCGCACTGTTGGAAATGCAGGCCAACGCCAATCAGCCGGTGGACGCCGCCGGGCCGGGCGACATCGTGGCCGTCGCCAAGTGCGAGGACTTGCACACGGGCACGTCGCTGGGCGACGTCGAGCTGCCGCCGCTGGAGTTCCCGACGCCGATGGTCGGGCTGGCCGTGGCGCCGAAGAATCGCGGCGATGAAGCCAAGCTTTCGGGCGCCCTCCACAAGATCACCGAGGAAGACCGCACGATCCACCTGGAGCATGATCCGGATACGAAGGAGATGGTCCTCACCGGCATGAGCGAGCTCCACTTGCTGCTGGTCAAGGAGCGGCTCAAGCGGCGCGATCATGTCGAAATCGAAACACACGAGCCGAAGATTCCGTACCGCGAGACGATCCAGTCAGACGCCGACGGCAGTTATCGGCACAAGAAGCAGTCCGGCGGCTCCGGCCAGTTTGCCGAAGTGCACGCTCGCATCTACCCCTTTCCTGAAGGGGCCGAGCCGGAACAGTTCGCCAGCAAGGAGCGGTTCCCGCAGCTCAAGAACACCCACTACCACAAGGAGGGCAATTTTCTGTGGGTCGACACGGTGGTCGGCGGCTCGATCCCGGGCAACTTCATGCCGGCGATTGAGAAGGGTTTTCTCGAGCGGATCAAGCAAGGGGTGATCGCCGGCTTCCCTGTGCAAAACGTCTGCGTCGAGGTCTATTATGGCAAAGACCACCCGGTCGACTCGAACGAAACGGCGTTTCGCATCGCGGCGAGCAAGGTGTTTGCCGAAGTGTTCAAAAAGGCGAAGCCAGCGCTGCTCGAGCCGGTGGTGAATCTACATATCACGGTGCCGGCGGATAAGGTTGGCGATGTGTCGAGCGATCTGTCGGGGCGCCGCGGACAGATGGTGGGGATGGATTCGACCGGCGGAAACTTCACGACGGTTGAGGCCAAGGCGCCGCTGTCGGAGGTGACGACTTACGCCCGGACGCTCTCCTCGATGACGGGCGGGCAGGGGAGCTTCACCATGGAGTTCTCGCACTACGACGTGGTGCCGGGGAACATCCAACAGGAGATCATGAGCAAGGCGAAGCTCAAGGAAGAGGAGGATTGAGGGCGGTTCGGCAGGCGCGATCGCGCCATGATAGCGTTAAGCCTCGCCGAAGCGACCAAATGAGTGCCACTGCTGGCGCGTCGGGCAGTGTGCGCCATGTACCCGCTGACCACTGCTGGGAAAGCCAGCGGTGGCGCCCGCAGCGGCGGGCTTCGCGGGGCAAGGGAGCGCGGCCAAATGCGCTCGACCGGCGTAGCAACTGCAACTACGCTGAAGGCTGACCCTCCCGCCTTTCGGAACATCCGCTTCGCTATGCTTTCAAGCCGCCTTGCGCTGCCGCTTTGCACCTGTTTGCCGAGAGCGCTCGCACGTGCACTCTTTGTTGCCGCGGCGACGGCATGTGGGCATCCGGCTGCGGCTATCGAATTGCGGTTTGATTACACGTACGACTCGGCCGGCTTCTTCGGCGCCGAGGGGGCGCCGAATCCAGCGCGGGAGGCGCTTGAGTTTGCTGGTCGGGCGTTTTCG
>DASVCM010000538.1:0-8017 GCA_036381635.1 Lacipirellula sp. | reverse complement strand
CGCCCTGCCCGCGCGTCGCGCCCGCAGTTGTGCCGAGGCCCCGCTGCCACGCCAGCAGGTCGCGGCCGTCGACATCGTCGTCCTCGTCGAAGTCGCCGGCAGTCCCGATAATAAATTGCACGGCGCCCGGCGTCGCCGAGGCGGCGTGCCAGCTTCCTGCGGCGTTGCCGTAGGAAGTCGCCGTGGTCCGCTGCAGCGTCGTGTTGCCCGGCTCAATCGACGCCCACGGCGCGAGATTGTCGTACAGCGCCTCGTCGCTGGTGATGTGCGGGATGAATGCCGGCATGTCCGGCGGCGGCGAATCGGGAAGCTGCAGCTCGACCCGCGCGCCGCCGTCGAGCAGCGACCCGGCATACGGCCCGACCAGCGCAACCGAACCGTTCACGCCGTAGTGCGCCCGGAAAGCGGCCGCCCGCGCGGGGTTTGTCGCGGGATTGAACGGCACAACGACGAGCGTTTGCCCCGCGGCGAGCAGCATCCCGGCAGGCAGATCGAATGCCACGTCGCCCGCGAGCCGGTAGTTGGTGAGATCCACCGCCGCGCCGGTGCGATTGTGAAGCTCGATGAACTCCAGGTGGGCAGCGGCGATCGACGGATCAATCGCCAATGCCGCCGCTGAGGGCGACCCCGGGCGATAGCCGATCTCGGTAATCACAACCGGACCGACGCGGGCCGCCGTGTTGGCCGCGCCAAGCGTGCTCGCCATCGGCGCCAGGCGACCCTCGGCATTCGGCAAGCGGCCAAGTGTTTCTCCGTCGAGCGAGGCGCCGAAGTGGACCGAGTCGACAATCTTGGCCACGCCGCTGCCGGTTCCGTTGGGAATCACCAGGAAGACGTCGTCCCCCTCGAAGCCGTTGATGGCGAACGGCGTCTGCCCCGGCGCCGGCGAGAGGGGATTGAAGTCGTCCTCGTCGAATACCAGGTACCCTCCGGCCGCGATGACCGTGCCGGTCGGAATACGGAACTTCAGCGGATTGCCGCCGGAGTCGCTCAAGTACCAGCCGCCGACGTTCACCGGCTGGTTGGTCGCGTTGTGCAGCTCGATGGCATCGGACTGCGTCGAAGTCGCGCGGCTGCGAACTTCATTGATCACGACGCCAATCGCCCCCTGCGCCGCGGCGCCGGGCGTGCCGCCCAGCTCGGTGCTCGCCCGCCAGCTATACCACTTGCCGAGCCGCTCGGCGGGCGTGTTGAACGGATCAATCAGCTCAAGCGTGGCGCCGTCGCCGTCGGCCGCTTCGCTCCAGGGATCCATATCGGTGTAATTGAGCGCCATGATCACGCTGCCGGTCGAGCTGCGCAGCTCGATCAGCTCGCCCGAGTTGCTCGCGCCGCCGCTCCAACTGCCGAGGATGAGATGGCCCGTGCCGTAACGCGCCTGGAAGGCGGCGACATTCTCGACCACCACGCCGCGCTGGCCTGGCGCGAGCGATACATTGCCGAAGGTGAACGACAGCCCGCCCGCGAGCGACATGTTCTGCAGGTTGAGCGAGTCGGTCGGGTGCGTGTTGAGGATCTCGATGAATTCGAAATCGTCCTCCTGCACGCCCGGCACGGCGGCCGCCTCGGCCGCCGTTGGTCCGTGGGGATGATAGTTCAACTCGCTGATGACGATGCCGCCGCTTCCTTGCAAAACGCCGAACGTAGCTTCGGCCAGGGCGCTCCAAGTTGAACCGGAGAGGACGCGCGCCTTTACGGTCGTCGTCGAGTTGATCGTGATGGCGCCGCTATAAACGGCCGCCGTCGGGTTCACGCCGCCGCCCAGCTCGCGCGGATCTTCGCCGTTGGTCGTGAAATAGATCGTCCCGCCCCCCGGGGCAATCATCGAAAGCAAGTGCCCCGGCGCCACGGGGCCGCCGTGGTGACTGAACTGCGGCGCGGCGAGCATCGTGAACAGCCCGTCGGCTTGCAGCCGCGATACGGCAAGCGAATGGTACTGCGGCAGCATGTCGACGACGTCGGCGACCGAATCGCGCCAGAGGTCGACGGTCATCAGCGGAATCGTGGTCGTCGGCGGAACGGAGACAATCTCACCTTCGCGGGCATCGCCCCAGCGGGCGGACTCGGCGATGATCGCCGCTTCGATCTGGTCGGCCCGCGCCAGCCACCGCTCCGTCGCCGCCTCGACCGTGAGGGCGCCGTCGTTAAATAGATGCTCCTGCACCCGGTCGGCAAACCGCAGCCGAAACTCCGGACTGTTCCGCAATTGGGCGTACAACCCGGCCGGCGTTGTCGAGGCCCCGTGGTCGGTGCGATCGCGGAACCGGCCGTCGAGGGCAATCTCCTGGTCCCACGTGTAGAACCGAAAGCCCTCGCCAGGATTCACGCGGTTGCGCGCCGCGACCCAGTTGTGCGACGGCCAGTCCTCCACGCCGGCGTAGATGTGGAGGATGATGTAATCGATGAGATTGTCGGCGTCGAGATACGCCGGCAGGGTCGAATTCCGCGTGCCGTCGGCGTTGTTGCCCTGCAATTGCTGATAGATCGAATTGGCGGTCGCCGCATCGGCGCCCGCCATCTGACTGGCCAGCGCGAACATAGCGTTCCAGGCCGTCTTCTCGCCGCGGAACAGCTCGTTGAAGTCCTTGATGACGTCCCAGTCTTCCTCTGCGCCGCCCAGCCGCGAAGCGAGATAGGCGTCGTCCACTCGCTCCGTCGGGTAGTAGAGGCCCCAGTACAGGCCGTTGATGTAGAGGTGGACGTAAGTCGCCTCCGGCGCCAGGCTTCCCATCGCCCGCTGGCTGTCCATCATCCACACGTCGCGGGTGTAGGTCGAGTCGAGCGGCGAATAGCGATGTGACGCGGTCCGCGTGGCGAAGCTATCTGTGAACGCCGCTTTCAACACGACGGTGTTGATGTCGGCAAAGTTGGAGTTGTCGAACAGCGGGAAGTTCAGCCGCCCCGGGCCGTCGAACTCGCTGTTGAAGATCAGCCGGAACGAGTGCTTCTTGGTGCGCACATTGTCGCGGCTGGCCGCGCCGTGCATCTGCACGCCAACGTTGTATTGAAAGTCTTCGCCGGTCGTCGGGTCGACAAACTCGATCGAGCCAGGGCGACGCCAGAGGTCGCCCTGCCTCGTCGCGTTCGGGTAGATGCCCCGCGAAAAGTTCCACAGATCGTCGTGGTCCATGACGATCGACATCGTGGGAATCGACTGCAGCGCCTCGCGAATGCCGAAGTCCGTGTTCGCGGGGTTATTGTCGTCCCACTGCCCGGTGACCCGTGGGTCCATGTTGAAGTCGCCGGGCGCGTTGGCTTGCCAAAGCGAGGGATAATCCAGGCCGAAGGGATTGCTCGCGGGATCATGCGGGTTGATCGACTGGTTCACCACGTCGTCGAGGAAGATATACGTCGCGGTTGAGATCAACGAATCGCCATAATCGTCCAGTACGGCGCCGGCCCGGACCACAGTCGTCCGGTTCACTTGAATCGGCCCGGTATACAGGATGGCCGACGGGTTATCGGGGTCTGGCGCACTGCCGTCGTAGGTGTAATACACCTGAGCGCCGGCCGTTGGGTTCGATAGCGTGAGCGAGAAGGGAGCGTTGTAGAAGCCGTGTGGCACGTTCATCTCGACGTTCGCGACGAAATCAATCACGCCCTCGCCGTTGAGCGCTCCCGGCGTCGGCGTCTCGAAGAACCGCAGCGACCCGCCGGCGATTTCCACGGCGCGCAGTTGCGGAGCGAGGAGAAAGTCCTCGTCCGCGGCCTCGCTATTCAACCCGTGAATCGCCAGGACGTTCCCGCCGCCGGCGCTCAGCAGATGCTTGAATGCCGACAGGTCGATGGTTTCCGGAAGCACAGCCTCGCTGTTGCCCCGTTCCAGCGTCGCGGCGGCGTTGTAGGCCGGCGCGACGCCGGGCGCCGTCGGCGCGTTGCGGCGGGCGACTTCCTGGCCGTTCAGGTAGGCGACAAATCCCGCGTCGTAGCGGACGTCCATCAGCAGTTGGTCGATCTCCGCCGGATTCGCCACGGAGAACGGCACGCGCACATAGGCCGAGCTGCTGACGCCTTTCATCGCAACTTGCACATCGACGCCGACAAATTCCTGGAAGCTGGAGCGTGACAGCTCCAGGGCGTTCGCGAACACGCTCGTATCGTTGCCGACCTGCACGCCGCGCAGCACCAGCGTGCCTTGCGGCGACGTGATGAGCCGGGCCCGTATCGCGTTGTCGTCGTTCGACGTCGGCGGGATCGAACCGTCGTAGGAATAGGGCGCGGCAATCGTTACCGGCACAGCGCCGCTGACTTCCGTCCATGTCGCCAGCCGCACGCCGCTGCCGAAGGCGTCGAGCGAGCGAAGCACCAAGTCGTATTCCACGTTGGGCGCCAGCCCTTCGAGGAAAATCTCCATCCCGGCGCCCCGTTGCGACGGCACGAAGATAAAGTCGTCGTACACCTGATCGAGCGTAAAATCGCCGGCTTCAATCGGCTCACTGCGGTCGCGCGACTGCAGCTCGCCGCCGTTGTACCCTGAGAAAGTGATCGTTACGCCGTCGATGGTCGCTCCGTTTTCATCGAGCGTCATCGTCGCGTAGCCGCTTTCGGTGTTGGCCGCGCCCGCTTCGCCCTCCGTCGAATTGAAGTCGACGCGAACCACGCCGCCGCCCGGGTCGCTTAGCGTATCGCCCGTCTCGACCCGCAGGGCGTTCAGGAACACGCCATAGTCGCTGGCCTCCTCATCCTGGCGTCCCTGAAGCACGATGCGGCCCAGGCCGTCGGCGGCCACGACCAGTCCCATCCGGTAGGTATCATTCGCCGGCGGTGTGGCGCTACTGCCGTCGAAGCTGTAGTCCACGACGCTCAGGCCATTAGCCGTCCAATCGGAAGTGCGCAACCCGGAGCTGGCGGCGTCGTACGACCAGACGGTGAGCGTGTAGACGTCGCCCGGCGTAAGGCCCTCGATCGTTACGTCCAGGCCGCCGGAGCCGGCGCTTCTGGCCTGCGAGAAGATGAAGTCCTGCAACAGCGCCCCCTCGGTGAAGGCGCCGCCGTTGAGCGGCGTGCTCCGCCAGCGATCGTCGTAGCCGAAGCCCGAGGCGTCGGTAACCGTCACCCCCAGGCCGCCGAAAGTGCGCGAGGTGGATCCAAAGACAACGGAGGATGTTCCGCCAAGCACAAAGGAGCTGAACCCTGGCAGTGTATTGCCGGCGTTGCCGCGATCGTTAAAGTCGACCTGCAGCAGGGTCGTCGGCGTCGGCGGGACGCCGCCCGCGCTATAACCGACGCCCAGTTGACCGGTTTGCCATCCCGTGGGCGCGTAACCAGGGAGCGTCCAGCCGGTTCCGAGCGAACCGCTTGATGGCACGAGCACCTGCGTTGGCGAGCCCTGGCCGGCAAGGATTGTCTCGGTCGCATTGCCGCCGACGCCGTAGGACACATCCTCGTACTGCGACGGAAACCCCGGCGAGAATTGGCTCGCGATCGTTAAATTCGGCCGCACCAGCGCCAGGAACTCGCCGTTGGCGCCGAGAGCAAAGTTCGTATGCAGCTCCGAACCGGCCACCGCGCGATTCTTCCCAGAAGCGAACACGAGCAAGTACTGGCCGGCGCCGAGGTCGACCGCCGGCAGCGTCCACCTATCCAGATCGTCGTCATCGTCCGTCAGATGCCAGCCGCTGAGATTGACCGTCGCGTCGCCGGCGTTGTAGAGCTCAATGAAATCGGAATACTCGCCGTCGGCGTCCTGAATGACGCCGCTGTTGCTGGCCAGAATCTCATTGATGATCGGCTGGGCCGCCATCGCGATCCGGCTCTCCAACCGCTCGACCGATAGCTGCCGGCTCGCCGTTCGCCCCTGCGGCGCCGACTTGAGCCCCTTCCGTTCTCCTCCCGCCATGCCCTCTCCTGCCGCCTGTCCCGTAGATGAGCCGGTAGTTTGCCTGAAACTCAGCTTACTCAGAAGCAGCGGTTTTCGCCGCCGCAGGCATACACCTCACGGGGGAATACGGCGCCGCGCCTTGATTATTTGCGGCAAAAAGAGGCCATTAAGCCGCCCGGTTACGGCTGCCCGCGTCGCACGATTTCCAGATAGTCGCCGGTTGATTCAACCAATTATTCAGCCCCGCCGCTCGCGGCGGGACCGCGGGGCGAGCTTCGCGGGTAAAGGGTTCTTAAAATGACCCACTCCACACCCAGCGAGCCACCAAGGGAACGCCCAGGGCGACCATCAAGATCGTCCTCGGTTCTGGGACGCTCGTTGCCGACGTCAAAGCAACCACATCGCTCCGCAGCCCAAGCTCGCGCTGCCACGCGAGCAGGTCGGCCCCGTCCGTATCCCCATCGCCGTCGGCGTCTGCCCGGCCGTCGACGCCAACGCCGCCGCTCCAGTCTTCCAAGTCTTCAGCGTCCACGACGCCGTCATCGTTGAAGTCGGCGGCGAGTCCGGCGACGAGGCTGAATTCCTCAACCCCCTTGGCGAGCGTCAGCAGCATCGTCTTGCCGTCGACGGTAATTTCATAGTCGCCGTAGAAGCCGCGAAACTCGACGGCGCCCGCCTCGTCGGCGGTGAGCACCAATTCTGTGCTCCACTCGGCCATAAGCTGCTCATAACGCTCGCCGGCCTCGGTCAGATTCCAGTTCGCATCGACCAGCGCGCCAGAGGTCGCCTGGTTCCACATCGCCTGTGGCCAGAAGCCCCACATGTTGAACGTCTGGGCATTGGCCGAGCCGAAGACCATCCGCATCGTGTCTTCGAGCGCATCGGCGACAGCCGCTTGATCGGGCGAGCCGGAGTTTTGCACGCCGTACTCCGTGAGGCCAAACGGCTTCCCCGTGAGCGACAGGTTCTGAAATACCTGCTGCATCCGCGCGGCGCTGTGCGGGCTGTTCGCGCTGGCATTGGCGTCGAGCAGCGCGTAGTACTGCACGCCGTAGCCGTCGACCTTGCCGCCGGCGTTCTCGATCGCCTCGCCATGTTCGCGGTACCAGTTGGCGTAGCTGTCAGGACTAAAGCCGGGCGCGGCGGGGTTATCGGAGAACTGCAACAGGTTGTACTCGTTCACATAAAGCTTCACATCAACGCCCGCGGCGTTCGCGGCAGCACCAACGCTGTTAAAAATGTTCGCCAGCCCCGCATCGCCGAAGATCGTGCGGAACTCAGCTTCGTGCAGCCCCTCGTTCAGCACGTCGAGCTCAAAGTAATCGCCGGCGCGGTCCTCGCCGACGCCGTCGCCAACGTAATAGGCAATCCGCTCGTTGATCTCGGCGAGCAGCTCATTCTTCGCCGCCTGCGAGCCGCCGAGGGCCTGCGAGATGAGCGTGTTGACCCACCCTGGGTTGGCCGAGCTATTGGCCCACAGCAGGTTGTGCTGGCGGAACCGCATCCCGTTCTGCCGGGCGAAGGCGACAATGGCATCGTTGGTCGCCATGTTCACCGCATCGCGGGCCCATTCGTTGCCGGACCACTTGCCGGCGTTCTCGGGCACGAGCATGTTGAAGTGCGAACGAATGAACTGCTGGTACTTGTCGACCGTCGATCCTGGCGCCGGATTGGTCGTCCAATAGTTATTGCCGCCGGCCGGGTTGGCCGCCGCCGTGCCGAAGTTGAACGCGTGATCCTTCAGCTTCACCTGCACCTCGGCGCCAGGCTGGACGCCGACGAGCGTCAGTCGGGCATCCCCCTTGCGGAAGTTCTCGATATAGCTGTTGACCGCGGCCAGCGCGTTCGCGTTCGAATTGGAATTGGCAATTCCCGCGCCAGCGACCGTCACGCTGCCGATCGTCAACTCGCGCGGCGACTTCTCCGGGTCATTCGACAAATCCGCGCGAACAAAGTGCGTGCCCGCCGGCAGCGAAAAGGTGTGCGCGTACGCGGCGTTGCCTGCGGCTACGTCAAAGCTGGCCGCATAATCGGCAATGACGAGGCTCAAACGCGGCGCCTCCCCATTGTGCGAGACGCCGGACGCCTACACTTCGACGGTCACCTCGCCGGGATTCGCTAGCGTGATGTACGTCCCGACGAAGCCGTTGCCCTCGAGCGTCCACCCGCCGCCGGCCGCCGCGTCGCCGCTGGACT
>DASVCM010000537.1:0-2498 GCA_036381635.1 Lacipirellula sp. | reverse complement strand
TGAGCAGCCCGGCGGCGCCAGAGTCGAGCGGCTTGAGAATCGCCTCGCGGCGAATTTCCGGGACGCGGACGATCACGTCGATCCCCGCGCCGCGGGCGGCGGCGATCATGTCGGAGACCGTTTCGTGCGAGAAGGCGCCGTGCTCGTTGTCGAAGATGAAAAAATCGAACCCGCACTGAGCGAGCAGATAGGCGACATTCGGGTTCCGCAATTCGGACACGAACGTGCCGAGGACGAGTTGGTTGTTTGTTAGCTTTTGCTTAATGGAAGGCACCGCGCGTCTCCAAATCTGACGGATGAGAACCGCAATGGGGAGGGTTACAGCTTAACGACTGCGGTCGGGCGGGTGCCACTGCTGGCTTGTCCAGCAGTGCGAAGCAGGTAGACGCTGCCCGGCCGCTGGGATGAGCCAGCCGTGGCGGCCGGGCTCAAAGGAGTCGGGAGTCAGGGGTCAAGAAAGACAGCTCAGGCGCCCTAACTTGCTGACTGCTGTATTCACGAACCCTGAACCTCGGCCCCACTTTTTCGCGCTCCGCTTCGGCGGACCTCTGCGTCGCGGCTAACACGGCGCCGTACCGATACTTACCTGTCGCGTGACGCCTAGATTGCTCCACCGCTTCGGGCGTTACATAATCAAGGGCTCACGTTCGTCCGACTCGCCTGCATTCATGAGGAATCCATCATGCCTCGTCTCGCCACGCGTCGCAGCTTTATCCAGGGGAGTCTCGCGGCGGGAGCGGCGCTGGCCCTGCCGACGAGCATATTGCGGGCGGCGGCTGCCAATGACGAGGTGAACATCGGGCTGATCGGCTGCGGCGGTCGCGGATCGGAACTGCTTAAGATGTTCCACAAGATCGAGGGCGTGAACATCGCCGCCTTGTGCGATCCCGATCAGGAACGGACCGGCGCACTCAAGAAAGAATACGGCCAGGCTACGACTCACACCGATTTGCGCGAGGTGCTCGACGACAAGTCAATCGACGCGGTGATCATCGCCACCTGCAACCATTGGCACGCGCTGGCCGCAATCTGGGCGATGGACGCCGGCAAGGACGTGTACGTTGAAAAACCGTTGGCCAGCACCCACTGGGAAGGGCAGCAAGTCGTCGCGGCCGCCGATCGCTATCGCCGCATCTGCCAGGTCGGCACGCAGCAGCGGAGCGATCCGATGCAGGCCGAGATTCGCGAGTTCCTGCACGAGAAGAAGGCGCTCGGCGAGCTGCAAAGCGTGCGGGCCAACCGTTACGGCGTGCGCGAGCCTATCGGCAACCGCAAGTCGCCGCTCGAGCCGCCGACGAGCGTCGACTACAACCTGTGGCTTGGCCCCGCGCAGGACGAGCCGCTTTACCGCAACAAGCTCCACTACGACTGGCACTGGTCGTGGAACACCGGCAGCGGCGAGATGGGCAACTGGGGCGTCCACATTCTCGACGACGTTCGCAACACCGTGTTCCAGGACAAGGTGAAGATGCCGTCGAAAGTTGCCGGCGGCGGCCGCCGCGTGGTGTGGAACGACGCCGGCGAGACGCCGAATCTGCATTTCGCGTATTTCGACGCCGGCGGCGTGCCAGTGGTGCTCGGCCTGTGCAACCTCACGGCTTCGCCCGAAAGCAAACGCTCGCCCGAGTGTCCTGGCCCCGGCAGCGGCTACATTGCCTACTACGAAGGCGGCCGCCTTGAGGGCCAACGCGGCAAGGCCGTGGCGTTCGATAAGGATGGCAAGGAGATCAAGCAGTTCAACGGAACCGGCGGCAACGACGTTCATCAGGCGAATTTCATCGACGCGGTTCGCTCGCGCGACGTTGCGTCGCTGAACACGACGGCAGAAGTGGGACTGTATTCAACCGGCTGGTGCCATCTGGCGAATATAGCCTTTCGGGCCGGCGAAAAGCTTTCGCACGAGCGCGTCGAGGAGATCAATCGGCAGTCGCCGCGGTGCGAAGAGCTTGTCAACGAGCTGGCTGCGGTGCTTGACGCCCACCAGGTCGACCACGGCAGCCCGCAGTTACGGATGAGCGAGGTGCTCCTCTTCGATCCGGAAGCGGAGAAGTTCATCGGCGACGACGCCGACGCGGCGAACAAGCTGCTGACACGCGAGTATCGCGAGGGCTTCGTCGTGCCGGAAGTCTCGAAGGCCGCGACGCAACAAGCGCGGGCCTAGGGCAATAACGTAGGATGGGTTCGCCGCGCAGCGGGAACCCATCAATCGCGTCGCCCATGATGGGTAGCCGCTGCACGGTCAACCCATCCTACTTTTGCACCGTATCCGCTGGCGCGGCGGCGGTTCGGTGGGCGAGCAGGTCGGCGACGACCGCGTCGGTGATGTCGACCGACTGCGAGAAGTCATAGAGGAAGCTGTCGTTCTTGGTAACGATCACCGACAGCCCGCGGGCTTGCGCGACCCGTCGGGCCGCGGGCTTGATCTCCTCGCGGAACTGAGCAATGAGCTGCACGCGATGCCGCTGCAGGTCGAGTTCGGCTTGCTGTTTGACCTTGTT
>DASVCM010000536.1:0-2135 GCA_036381635.1 Lacipirellula sp. | reverse complement strand
GAACGACGCGGCTCCAGTAGATGAACGTGTAGCCGCCGACCAGCTTCAGCCGGTCGGTCAGATTGTAACCTGCCGTAAATCCAAGCTGCGGCAGGACGCTCAGCTCGTTCCGCTCGTAATCGCCGATGTTGCTCGACTGAGCCAGCAACCCGCCTACGCCCGTTTCGGCCGGTCCGCCGGGCGGCGTGTTAATCGTAAACCCGTTGATCGCCACCCGCTGCCGCGTGCGGCCAATCGCCAGCCGCGAGAGAAACTCAAACGACCAGCGCTTGTACGACCAGTCGTACATGAACCCCAGCTCGCCGCCGATGAACTCGTTGCTCGTCGCGAAGTTGTCGTTCACGAGGAACGTAGTGCCGATGTCCGGCGCCGGAGACGGGGCAATCACCTCTAAATCCTCGCGGATGTTCAGTCCTTCCTCCAACTGGGCCCAGCGGGCGCCGTAGGTGACGTCCACATGGCGCGTCCCTTTGTTGAAGATCGCCAGGCAAGGCGCGCCGCCGACCGCCGAGCCGCAGCCCATGGGCCCGCAAACTTCGCTGCCGCACATGACCCCGTCGCCGCAGTCGGTTCCCGACCCGGCGACGCAGCACAACGCCCGCCGCAGCCGAACGCCGGCCGACTGGAGCGTGCTGTCGGCGTCGACCGCAACCGTCCCCATGATGCCGGGGAACGACACGTCTTCAACCGCATTGAAGCCGTTGCGAGCGTCGATGAACGGCCGTCCAACGATGGGGAACGTGCCGTCGCCGCCGTCGGCGAACCGAGATTCGACCTGGCCGAAGCCAAAGTAATCGCCCTCGATGGCCTGGCGACCGAAATCATCGAGCCAGTAAGTGACTGTCACCCGGCCGCCGCTGCGAGCTTCGTCGAGAATGTCCTCGTTGCCGTAGACGACGAACGCATTGTTGAAGAAGTCGTCGGTCAAATCGGCCGGCGTGCCGTTGTCGTCGACCTCGCCGCGGACCACCAGCGGGGGAATTGGCATGCCGTCGGCCCACCACAGCAGGTACTCGCCGCGAACCGAAAGCACCGGGCGCGAGCCGTAGCCGCAGCCGCCTTGCATCTTGCACAGCGTGCTGCCGCACATGTCGCAGCCATCGAAATGGAGGCCTTCTTCATGCAGGCTCCCATCGAGGTACAGCGGATCGACCCCCTCGGGCACGACCAGCGGCTGGCCGTTCTCATCGAGGAGCGGTCCCTGGCCCTCGATGATCTCCCCTTCGACGATCTCGCCCGATGGCAAGGGCTCGGCCGTCGGCGACGGCGGGCCGTCGGCCAGCGTCGGCTCGGGCGAGGGCATCTCCTCAAACGCGGCGAGCTTGACGTCGCCGTTCTGATTCGCTGCGTTTGCCTGGGTTCGCCGCGACGAGCGCGGCAGATCGAGCTGGCTCGCCAGCAGCGTGTGTCCGGTATCGCGGCGCACGGAGACGGTCTGCCCGACATAGTTTTCCAAATCGACCGATCGCGACTGCTCCACGTAGCGCAGCACGCCGCCGTAGCGGTCGATCAACACGTAGGTCGGGTTGCCGTCGCCGGGGTTGGGATTGCGAGCCAACCGCGCCGTCCACTGGGGCCGAATCGAGGCCTTGCTCGGCTTGCCGCCGAGGGCCTTGGTTGTCGCGTTTGCAACCTTGCCGTCCTCGGCGATCGGGTCGAGCAGCGCGTCGACCAGACTTCCTGCGGCCAGATCGCGATCCATCGTGACGTTCGGCCCGTCCTGCGGTTGCCGAGCGGATTGGGCCTGAGCCGGCAACGTCGCGCCGCCAAGCCAGGCCGCCGCGAGCATAGCGCCATACCGGAGCGTCGCGGCCGTCCACGACGCGCGCCAAGAGTTCTGTCCCTGGTTCATAAGGGTTCAACCCCGCGCGCCGGCCGGGCCCGTTCGGCCTCGCCGACGCCATGAAATGAGATTCTGGAAGAGAGTGCGCGAAAAGCGGCGACGCTTCTAACAGAAAGAGGCTCGAACCCGCAATGCCAATCTCGACTGCGGCGGCCTCACAAACGCGCCTGCGGCGCGCGGGCGGAGAAGAGCGAAGCTAGGCAAAGCTAGCTGTGGTTGCAGCAGTGAACGGAGGGGGCGTGAACGCAGGTTATCGCTTCTGTGGTCGGGGCTGCTGGTAGTACCCGCCATA
>DASVCM010000535.1:0-2120 GCA_036381635.1 Lacipirellula sp. | reverse complement strand
AGGGGCGTGAGCCCCTGGTTCGGTCGTCCACGAGGACGTAAGCCCCAAAGGGGCGGCAGTACCATGGCCAGCGCACTGCCGCCCCTTTGGGGCTTACGTTCATACCGTCGCCAATACCAGGGGCTTACGCCCCTGGCTATTGACTGTCGCCGCGTTGCGGCTTTCGATGCCATCAGATGCATAGTCCTACTTTCACCGAGGCTAATAGCTTGCAGCGCACCGCGCCAAATACGAAGGAGGTCGCAAATATGCGCGGCTTGCGAATAAGATTGAGCCGCTGCGCTGAATTGCAACTTGCGCCGCGCTAAAATCTCCTCTCGCGAATGGTTCCACTCGCCGGCGACTCGCCATGCACCGCCACCACCATCCCAGTTCGGCCGGCGAAAACCTGCGGTTCGCGTTCTTGCTGAACGCCCTGTTTACCGTTTTAGAGATCGCCGGCGGCCTGTGGACCGGCAGCGTGGCGATTCTCAGCGACGCGGTTCACGACTGCGGCGACTGTCTTTCGCTGGGCTTCGCGTGGTATCTACAGCGGCTGTCGGATCGCGGTCCCGACGAGACGTTCAACTACGGATATCGTCGGCTCTCGTCGCTGGGCGCACTAGTGACGAGCGTCGTCCTCATTGTCGGGCTCAGCTTCGTCGTGTGGGAGGCGATCGAGCGATTGCAGGACCCGCGCGAAGTTCGCGCCGGCGGCGTGATCGGCATCGCCGTCGTTGGGATTCTACTGAATGGCGCGGCGGCGCTTCGCCTCCACGGCGGCACGTCGCTCAATGAGCGCGTCGCTACCTGGCATCTGCTGGAAGACGTGCTCGGCTGGATCGCCGTCCTCATCGGCGGCGTGGTCATGTCGATTTGGGACGCTCCTTGGGTCGACCCGCTCCTCTCGCTGCTGATCGCCGCGGTAATTCTGCGGAATGTCGTGAAGAACCTGAAGCGCGTCGGGCTGGTGTTCCTGCAAGCGTCGCCCTCGGGCTTCGACGTCGCCCGGTTTGACCACGACGTCCGTCAGTTTCCCGGCGTCAAAGCCACGCACCACACCCACACGTGGACCCTCGATGGCGAGCGGCACGTGCTCTCCACGCACGT
Organism: Lacipirellula sp.; assembly: GCA_036381635.1. Classification (GTDB taxonomy): domain Bacteria; phylum Planctomycetota; class Planctomycetia; order Pirellulales; family Lacipirellulaceae; genus Lacipirellula. The sequence goes on along the minus strand of DASVCM010000535.1, from coordinate 1,031 downwards.
GGTCGTCGACGCCGGCAGCACCCGGGAGATGCTCGTCGATGTGAAGCGTCGGATTTACTCGTTGCTGCATGACCAGCATTTCGAGCACGTCACCATTGAAATCGAACTGGAGGGCGAGCAATGCTCGCTGGACGAGCGGTTCGCGGCGTCTCACGCCGAGCAGTGATCCGGCCAGCGAGTGCTGCCGCGGTGGGAAATCGCTCGTTATGATGGGATGGCCGCCGAAAGCGAACACTTTTCCATCACCCGAGAGGTTGCGATGGTCGATCGTCGAGAATTCCTGCTCACCGCCGCCGGCGCCGCCGCAATGACGGCCATTCAACCCAAAGCCTTCGCCGCCGCGGCGACCGACCGACGGCGCGTCGCGCTCATCGGCTGCGGCTGGTATGGAAAGACCGATCTGTTTCACTTGATGCAGATCGCGCCGGTCGAGGTCGTCGGCCTGTGCGACGTTGATTCCAAGGCCAGCGTCAACGCCGCCGAGCTCGTCTCGCAGCGACGGCCGTCGAAGCAGAAGCCGCCCACATTTGGCGACTACCGCCAGCTTCTCGATGAGAAAAAGCCTGAGATTGTGCTAATCGCCACGCCCGACCACTGGCACGCCCTGCCGATGATCGCGGCCTGCCGCGCCGGCGCCGATGTGTATGTGCAAAAGCCGATCAGCGTGGACGTGCGCGAAGGCCAGGCGATGCTCGCCGCCGCGCGCAAGCACGGCCGCACCGTGCAGGTCGGCCTGCAGCGCCGCAGCACGCCACATCTCCTTGAAGCTCGCGACAAGTTCATCGCCAGCGGCAAGCTCGGCACGATCGCGTATGTGGACATTCACAGCTACTACGGCAGCCCCGGCCCGTTTCCGGCGAACGAGGGGCCGCCGGAACATCTCAATTGGGACACGTACGTCGGCCCGGCGCCGTGGATCGATTACAACCCCGGCATCCACCCACGGGCGTGGCGAAGTCTGCGCCAATTCAGCAACGGCCAGATCGGCGACCTGTGCGTCCACTTCTTCGACGTGGTCCGCTACTTCCTCG
>DASVCM010000534.1:0-8780 GCA_036381635.1 Lacipirellula sp. | reverse complement strand
CCGTCCAGCTCGCCGGAGATCATGATCGCCAGGTCCGGCTTGGGCCAATCGACGAAAATCGGGCCGTTCGCCTTGATGGGATCGACCGTCGGCTTGGCGGTGTAATGGCGCTGGCCGCTGCCAGGCGGCGCGGGTTCATCGGCGCCTCTCTCCGATTTAACCGAAGTGGACGCCGATTCGTCGGCGTCTGCGGTCTCAACGGCTGGTGCGCATCCGACTGCTAGCACCGAAAGGAGGACAAGGGCCAATGCCCCTGGCTTGGCGATCCGCATGATGGCTGAAAACGCTTGGGGTGAGCGTGCGGCAGGGGGCGCGGCCGCGGCACGGCGCTCGGCTCGTTCGCCCGGATGCGCCATCGTACCGGCTGCGCCGGGACGGGACTAGCGCGCTTTCCATCCGCACATGGCCCCCGGTCGCTGACCGGGGGCTAAGTGGGGAGGCGCGAGTCTTACGGTTTGACGGTGAACGTTACGCGAAGCCGCACTTGGGGAGTGTCGGGGTGCGTCGTGGCGAGCACGATCTCGCCTTCGCCGCCCTGGTCTTCGCCGGCGCGAACCATCGGCCGCGTGTCGGGCGGAATCTCGACCACCAGCGGCGCCTGCACGACGTCGCCAATCGGCCGCGCCTCGCCGAGCGTCGCCTTCAGCTCCGGCGGATTGACGCGGGCCACGCTCAACTTGGTGTCCTTGGCATGCTCGCCGCGGATCGTCACCTGCAGTTTGCGCGACACTCCCTCGGCCGATTCAATGTTCCCGAGCCGCAATAGACCTGTCTCTTCCGTCCAGCCGGCGCCGAACAGCGAGATGTCGCCGCGCACCGTACCGGTGATCGGCACCTCGAAGTTCTTGGCCTTTTCCAGATTCGTCGTCAGCTTGAGCGAGCCGAAGAAGGGGCCGATTTCGCCGGTGGGCTTGTAGGTGGCAATGATCTTGGCCGCCGACTTGGCGTTAGGCGGCAGCCCCTCGGCCGTCGCGGGCTCGACCTTGACGTCGATCCGCTCGGCGAGCTCCTTGTCGAGCACCTCGTGCGACAGGATTTTCACCTCCGGCTCCATTGCCGACACGACGAGCATCTCCGCCTCCGCCGGCTGGCCGACGCGCACGCGGCTGAAGCTGAGCATCGACGGATGAAGCGTCGTCGACTCGACGATCTCGCCCTCGACGTACAGCTCGAGCCGCCCCTGCTTCGGGTCGTTCGTTTCGAAGGTGGCGCCGTGGCGGAACGGCCCGGCGGGGACCTTCGCCGCCCATTCGAGCAGGACGACCGCCTCGTCGCCGGGGGCGACGACCGCCGACGAGCCCGGCTCGACCGGCTTGCCGTTCAGCTCGACCGTGGTGCACTTGCAGGTGTGCGAGACGAACGTCACCGTAAGCGGCGAGTCGCCGGCGTTCTTGATGGGGAACTTGTGGCGATCGGTGGCGCCGCTCTCCATCTTGTCGAAGTTGTAGGTCGTCTCGCCGACGACCGCCGTGGGGCCGGAGGTATCAGTTGCATTAGCGGACGCTGGCGACTCGGTAGCCGGAGCTGCTTCGTCGATGGCCCACGGTCGGGCCTCCCAGTATCCAAGCGCGACGCCGGCTACGGCGCCGAGAAGGATGGCACAGATGGCCCAGGTAAGGGTGGTTTTCATGAGAAGATCATCTTGCAATGCGGGATGGATGACGCACTCTGATTGTAAGTGAGACCTGTGGTCCGTCAATTTTCGGCAGCTTCGGCAGTGGGGCCGTTCGAAGTTGTCACGTCGAGGTCTTCCGATACGTCCGGCCGCAAGTCTGCAGGCCGGACCCCTCGGCAGACCTCGGGGTGACACGCGTTCTAGATGCGGCGTCACGCCCGCGGCCGCAGCAGCTCGCGGCAGCGGGAGAAGAATCGCTGAAAATCCGGCCGGCGATAGTCGGGGTACGTCCACTCGAACGGCTGCCAACCGCCGCGGCGATAGGAGAGCGTCACCTCGGCGTAGATGCCATCGCGAAGATAGATGCGGTGGGCGTGGTCCTTCGTCGAGGCCAGCACGAGCTTCGCCAGCGTGATGTACCCCGGATCGAGATTCAGCGGCCGCGGCTCCGGATGCCGGCGCAGCGCGGCGTACTCGCTCTCCCACATGTTCGTCTGCAGCTTGATCGCCGCCAGGCGGCCGGGGTCGATCTCGTCGAACGCCCAGAACTGCTTCTTCAGAGCGTCGCCCATCTCGGCCGCGTAGTAGCTCGTCTCGGCAAAGTCGAACGCCGGGCTGACCGCGCTTGTGGCGCCGAAACGGGCCTCGCACTGCTCGCGGCCAAGCTCCAGAGCATCCTCGTACCGGCTCGTGGCGGCAATCAGCAGGAGCACCGGCGATGGGGGATGCACCTCGCCCATGGTTGAGTCAGTACGCCTTCGCGAACACGCCGCGCTTCGCGCTCGGCTGGCCGGTGAAGATGCACTTGCCCGGCTCTTCCGGCGCGTCGACCGGGATGCAGCGGACCGTGACCTTCAGTTCCTTGAGCTTCTCGTTCATCTCCGGCGTCTCGTCCACGAAGTGGGCGTAGGCCAAGCCGCCGTGAATCTCGGGGTTCTCCTCGTTCTTCGGCGTGAAGAACTTCTCGACCTCGGCAAGGCTGTCGATCTGCACGCTTGCGTCTTCGCGAGCCTTGGCCGCGCGGTCGAACAGTGATTTCTGAATGTCGCCAAGCATGTCCGTGACATTGGCGACGAACTCATCGCGGCCGAGCTTCTGCGGCTTCTCGGTCGAATCGCGGCGGGCCGGCATGAGCGTTCCGCCCTCGATGTCGCGGCCGCCGATCTCCAGGCGGATCGGCACGCCGCGTTTGATCCACTGCCACTTCTTGTCGCCGCCGCGGATGTCGCGATCGTCGATTCGCACGCGAACGGGTTCCCCTTCATACTGCTGCGCGGCGAGGTCACGCTTGAGCGCCTCGCAATATGGCAACACCTGCGACTTCTCATCGTCGTTGCGATAGATCGGCATGATCACCACGTGGGCCGGCGCGAGCTTCGGCGGCAGCACCAGGCCGTCGTCGTCCGAGTGGGACATGATGAGCCCGCCGATGAGCCGCGTCGAGACGCCCCAGCTGGTCGTCCAGGCGTATTCGAGCTCGCCGGCTTCGCTTTGGAATTTGATCTCCTGCGCCTTCGCGAAGTTCTGGCCAAGGAAGTGACTCGTGCCCGCCTGCAGCGCTTTGCGGTCCTGCATCATCGCTTCGATGCTGTAGGTGCTCACGGCGCCGGGGAACCGCTCGCCGGCGGTCTTCTCGCCTTTGATCACCGGCATCGCCATCGTCCCCTCGGCGAACTCGGCGTACACATCGAGCATCTGCCGCGTCTCGCGCTGGGCCTCTTCGGCGGTCGCGTGAACGGTGTGCCCTTCCTGCCAGAGGAACTCGGCGGTGCGCAGGAACATTCGCGTTCGCAGCTCCCAGCGGACGACGTTGGCCCACTGGTTGATGAGAATCGGCAAGTCGCGGTACGACTGCACCCAGCGAGCGAACGTGGCGCCGATGATCGTCTCGCTGGTGGGCCGCACGATAAGCGGTTCTTCGAGCTTCGCACTTGGCGCCGGCTGCAGGCCCCCCTTGCCATCCGGCTCCAACCGATGATGGGTGACTACCGCACATTCCTTGGCGAATCCCTCGACGTGCTGGGCCTCCTTTTCCAGAAAGCTCATCGGGATGAACAGCGGGAAGTACGCGTTCTCGTGTCCGGTGGCCTTGAACATCGCATCCAGCCGCCGCTGGATGTTCTCCCAAATGGCGTAGCCCCACGGCTTGATGACCATGCACCCGCGGACGTCGGAGTTCTCCGCCAGGTCGGCGGCCTTCACGACCTGCTGGTACCACTCGGGGTAGTTCTCTTCACGGGTGGGCGTGATGGCGGTTTTGGCGGGCATCGCGGGGAGGGTTCAGGGTTCAGGGTTCAGAAGTAGCCGCGAGCTAACAGCTCGCCGGAGCAGCGCGAACAAGCGGGCCATTCTAAACGACTGCGCCGAGAGGCGGAATGCGGTCATACCTTCGCCCCACGTCGGGCGGCGGCAGTTCTGTTATGATTATCTGCTTGCACTTCACCGGCGGGCTGTTAGCCCGCGGCTACTTTCCCCTCTGAACCCTGAACCCTCTCTGATGCCTGATCGTCGTTTCGTCAGCCAGCTTGCCCACAACGAAGCCGTCCAGCAGGTGTTTCTCGCCTCCGAGAAGCAATTGCGCCCCAATCGCAATGGCAACCTCTACCTGCAGGTCGATCTGTCCGACCGTAGCGGATCGATCAACGCCCGCATGTGGAACGCCAGCGAGGACGACTACCGCTCCTTCGAGAACGGCGACTTCGTCGTGGTCGACGGCGCCACGCAGCTTTTTCAGGGGAACATGCAGCTCATCGCCAATCGCATCCGCCGGGCGCGGCCCGACGAGGTGTGCGAGGCCGACTTCGTCACGCTGCAGTCGGCCGACGTCGAGCGGATGCGCGATCGGCTGGTCGAGATTCTTGCCAAGATCAACACGCCGCCCCTGCAGCGGCTGGTGAAGGCGTTCGTCGACGACGAAATGTTCATGGAGAAGTTTTGCCGCGCGCCGGCGGCGATGAAGAACCATCACGCCTACAAGAGCGGACTGCTGGAGCACGTGGTGAGCCTGATGGAGCTGGTGCTCGCCGTGGCGCCCCGGTATCCGCACATCGATCAGGACAAGCTGCTCGTCGGCGCTTTTCTGCACGACGCCGCCAAAGTGGACGAGCTCTCCTACGACCGCGACATCGCCTACACCGATGAAGGCCAGATGCTGGGCCACATGATCATGGGCGTGTCGCTGGTCGACGCGAAGGTCGGGGAGTGCGTCCGCAAAGACGGCATGCCGATGCCCGAGAAGTTGATCGTCGAAATCAAGCACATGATCGTCAGCCATCACGGCGAGTACGAGTACGGCAGCTCGAAGCTGCCGATGACGCTCGAGGCGGTCGCGTTGCACCACCTCGACAACCTCGACGCGAAGATCGCCAGCTTCACGCAACTGATGCGCGAGTGCCCGAACGTCGACAGCCCGTGGACGCAGTATTTCACGCAGATTGGGCGGAAGCTGTACAAAGGCGGCGTGTAAGGAGCGCGAGCCGGGCCGTCTCGGCCCCGGCGCATTATTTGCCCGCGAAACACGCGAAAAGACGCGAATGAATACAGGTTGCGTTTTTTCGCGTTAATTCGCGTGTTTCGCGGGCCTCATTCTCCTAATAATAAGCAGTCATGGCCGACCATCGCGACGAAATCTTGTTCCTCGTGAACGACCCGAGCTATCGGCCGGTGAAGCCGAAGGGGATCGCGAAGAAGCTTGGCCTGTCGGCGGATGCCGCCGAGGGCGTTCGCAAGACGGTCAAGCGGATGGTGAAGGAGGGGCTGCTGGTTTATGGGGCGAATCATTTGGTTTACCCCGCAGTGAATCAGGAGCCAGAGGTCAGGAGTCAGGACTCCGATAACGGCAATCCCTCCCCCAGCCCCTCCCTGCGAGGGAGGGGGAATCCGGATCACATCGTCGGCACCTTTCGCCGCATGGACGCCGGCTTTGGCTTTGTACGGCCGGAGGGCACCCATAAGCACGAAGGCCGCGACGCCGATATCTTCATCCCCGCCAACGCCTCCGGCGACGCGGCCAGCGGCGATACGGTGAGTGTGAAGGTCAGCGGCCGCGTCGGTCGCGGCGGCAAGAGCGAGGGTCGCATCATCGACGTCGTCTCGCGGGCGACCAATCGGTTCGTCGGCACGTACTTCGAGCAGGGCGGCATGGGCCTGGTGCAGGTCGATGGCAAGGTGTTTGCTCAGCCGGTGTATGTGGGCGACCCCGGCGCCAAGGGCGTCCAGCCGGACGACAAGGTTGTGCTGGAGATGGTCCGCTTCCCCTCGCACACCCGCGACGGCGAGGGGGTGATCGTCGAGGTCCTCGGCAACCGCGGCCTGCCCGGCGTCGACACACTGTCGATCATCCACGAATTCAGCCTGCCGGGGCCGTTCGCCGAGGATGCGAACGACGAGGCGCGGCGACAGGCGGAGAAGTTCGACGAGTCCATCGGCACGGAATCCTCGGGCGTCCACCGGCAGGACCTCACGAAAGAGGTCATCATCACGATCGACCCGGCGACGGCTCGTGACTTTGACGACGCGATTTCGCTGGACCGACTGGAAAATGGCCATTGGCTCCTCGGCGTGCACATTGCCGATGTCTCGCACTTCGTCCAGCCGAAGACGCCGCTGGACCGTGAAGCGAAAGATCGAGCGACCAGCGTGTACCTGCCGGATCGCGTCATCCCGATGCTGCCGGAGGTAATCTCGAACAATCTCGCCAGCCTCCAGCCGGATCGCGTGCGCTACGCGATCACCGCGCGGATGGAGTTCACCGAGGAAGGCGTCCGCGTGGCGACCGACGTGTTCAAGAGTGCGATCAAGAGCCGGCGGCGATTTACATATGAGGAAGTCGACGAGTATCTGGTTGCCCGCAGATTGGTTGATCGCCGAGAAGAACCGCCAGTTGCGGCGGCGCGCTCATCGGTGAAGCGGAAGAAGAAAGGCGACGCTGATGGCGATGGGGCCGTGGCGGCTGAGCTAACCGCCGGCGGCGTGACGCATAATGCGTCGCCGGTGGAGGCAAAAGGGCTGCGCGAGGGTTGGAAGACCAGTACCCACGTCTCCCCCCTCCCTAACCGGGAGGGGACCGGAGGAAGCGCTCGCAAGACGAAGAACGTCTTCGACAATCTCAAGCCGGAAGTCGATGCGCTGCTGGAGCGCATGTTCACGCTCGCCATGACGCTGCGGGCGCGCCGCTTCCGCCGCGGGGCGCTGGAACTCAATCGGCCCGAGCTGGAGATTGATCTCGACAAGGACGGCCGCGTGATCGGCGCCCACCTGGAGATCAACACTGAGAGCCACCAGATCATCGAAGAGTTTATGCTCGCCGCGAACGAGGCGGTTGCCGAGAAGCTCCGGGATGATGGGCTGATCTTTCTCCGCCGCGTCCACGGCGCTCCCGATCCGCGGAAGCTGAAGGCGCTTACCGCGTTCGTCTCGGAGCTGGGCATCAAGACCGAGAGCCTCGAAAGCCGCTTCGCCCTGCAGAAGCTGCTAAAGGACATCGAAGGCGACCCGCGCGAGCACGCCATCAACTACGCGACGCTCCGCTCGATGCAGCGAGCCATTTATAGTCCCGAGGACGAGGGCCATTTCGCGCTGGCCAGCGACTGCTACTGCCACTTCACCTCGCCCATCCGCCGCTATCCCGACCTCACGGTCCATCGGCTCATCGAGGCGTTAGTGCAAGGCCAGAAACCCGAGCAAAGCATGGAGCAAATGCTGATCCTCGGCGACCATTGCAGCGATCGCGAGCAACGGGCGACCGAGGCCGAACGCGAGCTTAACAAGGTGAAGCTGCTCAATTACCTGGCCGACAAGATCGGCCTGGAGATGCACGGCTACATCACGGGCGTCGAGAGCTTCGGGCTGTTCGTCACCGGCTCGGAGATTCCTGCCGAGGGGTTCATCCCGCTGGCCGCGCTCACCGACGACTACTACCGTTACGACCGCGCCGGCCACGTCATCCACGGCCTGCGCAGCGGCAACTCGTATCGCCTGGGCGACGCCGTGCGGATTGCCGTCGCCGCGGTCGACGTCGATCGCCGCGAACTCGACTTCCGCCTGCTGGGCCGCGCGGGCCGCACGCGCAGCGAAACGCCGCACCGCCGCTCCAGCAAGCACGGTCCGAAGAAGCCCGGCCAGAAAAAAGGCCCGCGCAAAGGCGGCAAGAAGCGCCGCAAGTGAGCACGCCCCTAGCGAGTGCCCCACATCGCCGTAGAATACGGCGACAAGAATCCCCCTCCCTCGGAGGGAGGGGCTAGGGGAGGGATTCACGGCCGTCGTAATTGCTATGAGTATGCGTCCCTTAAAACGCGTCTCAAAGACCACCCGCGACCGGGGCGATCAACCTCCGAAAGTCCACGACCAAACCGGAACAACTTCTTTGGTCAATCCTGCGCGGGCGGCAGCTCGGCGGCCTGAAGTTCCGACGGCAGCATCCTGTCGAGCCATACGTCGTCGACTTCTATTGTGCTGAAGCTAAGTTGGTTGTGGAACTTGACGGCGAAAGTCACAATGGCCGCGAGGAGTATGACGAGCGGCGATCGGAGTTTCTGGCGAAACTCGGCTTGAAAGTGTTTCGTGTGACGAATGATGACGTATTGACCAACTTGGATGGCGTGGCGGAAGGGATTTATCGGGTGGCGAGATCGCCGTGATGCAAATTCAAGAATCCCTCCCCTAGCCCCTCCCTTCGAGGGAGGGGGATTATGGCGCGGCTTCGCCGCTTGAGCGATGATCGACGGACCTGAACTTTTGCGCACCCCGCTCCACGCCTGGCACGCTGCGCATGGCGCGCGGATGGTCGACTTCGCCGGCTGGTCGATGCCGGTGCAGTACCATTCGATCGTCGAGGAGCATCACGCCACGCGCAAGTCGGTCGGGCTGTTCGACATCTCGCACATGGGCCGGCTGATCATCGACGGCCCCGATTCGGGCCGGTTCCTCGACGCGCTGCTCACGCGGCGGATCGATGACATGACCCCCGGTCAGGTCCGCTACTCACTCGTCTGCAACGAGGCGGGCGGCGTGCTCGACGACGTGCTGGTCTACCAAATCCAACTTCCCGAAGGGGGCCCGAGCGGTTACGGCCTGGTGGTCAACGCGAGCAATCGCAAGAAGATCGTCTCCTGGCTCAACCAGCGCCGCGGCGACTTCGACGTAAACATCGACGACAAGACCGCCG
>DASVCM010000533.1:0-4730 GCA_036381635.1 Lacipirellula sp. | reverse complement strand
GAAGAACTGCGTCAGCCAGCCGCGATCGTACACGTGCTCGCGCGTTCCCGGCCACGTGCCGAACTTTTCGCCGTCGTCGCCGAAGACGATCAAGGCGCCAGGGCGGCGGTCGGCGATGCCGCGGAGGTAATCGATCGACTCTTGCGGCGCCGCGAAGGGAATGGTGTAGCGGAGCCGTTCGCTCCCCGGGAGCACCTTCAGGACGTAGCCGTCGTCTTCGGTGATGTAGTAGCCGTCGAGCTGCTCTTCGCTGAGGCCGGCGTTCTTGAAGTGGTAGTCGTCCAGCACCGTGTATTCCATGCCGGCGCGGACCAGGTCGCTGGTGAGCGACTGCTCCCACACCCGTTCGGGCATCCACATGCCGCGGACCGTGGCGCCGAGGCGGCGCTGCAGCCACTCGGTGTACGCCTGAATCTGCCCGACGCGGTCGCGCGAGGGAATCATCGTCAGGATCGGCTCAAAGAACGGTCCGCCGACGATCTCGATCCGGCCGTCGGCGACTAACTGCGCAAGGCGGTCGACATATTCCGGATGCCGCGAGTCGATCCACTCCATCAGCGAGCCGCTGGTGTGCAGGCCGATCTTCAGCCCCTCATATCGCTCGAACACGTCGAGGAACGGCAGATAGCTGTCCTGGTATGACTGCTCGAAAACGCCGTCGAAGTTGCCGATCGGCTGATGGTTGTGCAGGACGAGCGTAAGGCGCAGGGGGTGGGTCATGGCGGGCTTGGGCGAGAAAGTTTCGTGCCGACGCGACGATCGTGGGGACCATGGACCATAGGACAATGGGACCATAGGACCGTGGGACTATAAGACCTTGTAGGATGGGTTCGCCGCGCAGCGGGAACCCATCACATGGCGCCGAATGATGGGTTGCCGCTCCGCGGTCAACTCATCCTACGGGTCCTATAGTCCCATGGTCCTATGGTCCCACGGTCACTCTTCCGCTCGTCGCGATCATGCGGACCGTACTATGTTTGCGATCTTTGTGGAACGGGGCTAGCGTCGCTGGCAACGGAATTGCAAATCGCGGTGACTTTGTGCCGGCGAGGCGCCCGTTAACTGACAAAGACCAGAGCGATTACCGAACCGCCCCAGTTTACTGAATCGGCGCATTTCAGCAGGCAGTTTGGCGAGAAGTGAAAGTTTATCGACGCGGCTGGCCGTAGGGCGGACGGTTTCGCGGGTTGGTCCGCTTATATAGCCGGGCCATCTCGCCTCGGCGAGTCGCCTGCGGAGACCTGGCCCGGCGCGGCGATACGCAACCACGCAATTGCAGCCCCGGCCTTTCAAGCTTATGCAGTTGCTATCGCGGCGTGAGCCGCGGTTATTGCAGCCCCCGGCTTCGCCGGGGGGTAAGTCTCCACGAGGACAAACTCTGTCCCGTTGGAAACCGACCCCCGGCCAAAGGCCGGGGCTGCAACTCCGGCCAGAATGGTCGGGCTATATCGCGTTGCGGAGTTTTTGCGCCGCGTGCTCCGGCGACAGCGGCGTGATGTACACGCCGCCGCCCCACTCCAGGCCGGCGTCGTGGGTCAGCCGCGGCACGAGCTCCCAGTGCCAATGGAAGGCCTCCTCCGGCGCGTCGAACGGGGCGTTATGCAGCAGCAGGTTATACGCCGCGCCGGGGGACGCTGCTTCGAGCCGGCGGAGCAACTCGTGAAGCACGGCTGCCTGGCCGATGAACGTGTGGTCATCCATTAAACCGAACCGCGGGACATGCCGCTCGGGCAGAATCCACGTCTCGAACGGCTGCCGCGGCGCGTACGCGCAGACGGCCAAGTAGCCGGCGGCGCGGATGACGATTCGCTCGCGCGCCTGCAGTTCACGCTGCACCAGGTCGCAGAACGGGCAGCGGCCGTTGAGGGCGTGTTGGGCCCGCACCGCGGCCAGTTCCGCCTGCACCGTCGTGGCGATGGACGGCAGCACCACCAACTGGCTGTGGACATGCTCCAGCGAGGCGCCGGCGGCGCAGCCGGAGTTTTTGAACACCACCGCGTGCTTGAGCCGCGCGTGCCGGGCCCAATGGATCAGCCGGTCGCGGAAGGTTTGCAGGATGGCCGCTAGATGCTCCACTTCCAGCCCGATCCACGCCAGCGCGTGGCGAGGCGATTCGATGATCACCTCGTGGACGCCGAAGGCGCCGGAGCTCTCGGCCTCGAGCGTGACGGCCGGGTACTTGTTCGGCACCACGCGGATTCGCCAGTTGCCGTCGGCGTCGAGCGCCATGGCCGAGGCTTCGGGCGTGTACCGCTCGTTGCCGGCGCAAAAGTAACAGCCAGGTCGAGGGGCGAGGGTCGAGGGGCGAGAGCCGGAAAGAGCCGTCTTCTCTGGCTCTCGACTCTCGACCCTTGACTCTCGACCCTCTTCATAATCGTTCGGCCGGCCGGCGCGTTCCTCGGCGACGTACACCCGGCGGCCGACGATGGGATCAATTCGCAGTTCGGGCATCGTAGTATTCAGCCACAAGATCCCGGCCATTAGGCCGTTGGCCGAAGGCCTTCATCCATCGTAGCCTAGGGCAACGCCCTAGGTCTGCTCAATCCGTTGTCAACTATCTTTGGCCGAAGGCCATACTCATCCTGGCTCTTCAGTCCCAGACGAATTGCTCGTCGTACTCAATGCCGTAGTGGTTCAGAAAGCCGCGAAACTCTTCTTGAAAGGTCTTCACCCGGTGGTGTTCTTCTTGGTTATTGACGTACTCTTCGGCCTCACGTCGATGAGCCGGGCCGACAGAAAACATTCCGTATCCGCGCTGCCAATAGAAGCCCTTATATTTCGTTCCAAGGGTCTTGATGAACTTTGAAGATTCGCGCTTTGCCTGCTCGACGAATTCCACCGGCGTGTGAAGCTTGCCAATGTCAAACAGAACATGCACATGATCAGCAACGCCGCCCACGACAACCCAGGGAGAGTCTAGGTTTCGGATGATTGTCGCCAAGTAGGCATGCACGCGCGGGCGGATCGTGTCGTCGAGATAAGGCTCGCGGTTCTTAGTGCTGAAAATGAGATGCGCGTAAAGTTTGCACAGGGATTGCGGCATGATTTCCTCCTTAAGCGTTGCATAAGGATGTGGATGAATTTGGCCTTCGGCCAAAACGATCTGATTCCGGATCTCTACCTAGGGCGTTGCCCTAGGCTACGATGTTGATGGCCTTCGGCCAACGTTGAAAACTTAAGCGATTGGCGACGGTCCGCGCTGGGCGGTTTGCTCGTACACGCGGGCGTACTGCTCGGCGCTGGTTCGCCAGGACCAATCCTGCTGCATGCCGGTCTCGATCAATTGGTTCCACAAGGACTTCTCGAGATAGGCTCGGCAAGCCTTTTCCAAGGCCTCGGAGAGCGCGATCGAGGTGTAGTCGTCGAACGAGAAGCCGGTTGCCGTGCGGGCGGCGATTGTTTCGTCAGTGGCGTTGACCACGGTGTCGACCAGGCCGCCGGTGGCGCGCACGACGGGAACCGTGCCGTACTTCAGGCTATAAAGCTGGTTAAGCCCGCAGGGCTCGTACTGGCTGGGCATCACAAAGATGTCGGCGGCCGCCTCGATGCGGTGGGCCAGCTCGTCGGAAAACTCCAGCCGCACCGCCACCCGCTCCGGGAATTCACGAGCCAGCGAGCTGAGCATTTCGTGATACTTCGGCTCGCCCGTGCCGAGGATCACCCACTGGGCGTCGACCCGCTCGGCCCAGTGCTGCATGACGCGCACGATCAGATCGAAGCCCTTCTGGTCCGCCAGCCGGCCGATTGCCGCCACCAGCGGCGTCTCGGCGCGCTGCGGCAAATGCAAGCTTCGCTGCAGCTCGCGCTTGCAGGCCGCCTTGCCTTCGGCGTAGTTGCGGATGCCGTACCGATAGTCGCCGAGGTGGCGGTCGGTCGCCGGATTCCACACGTCGTAGTCGACGCCGTTGATGATGCCGGTGAGGTCCGCGGACCGGTGGTTCAGCACCCCTTCGAAGCCGCAGGAGAGCGGCGGGTGGAGAATTTCCTTGGCATACGTCGGGCTCACGGTGGTGATCGCGTCGCTGAAGACGATCGCCGTCTTGAGGAAGCTCAAGTTGCCGTAGAACTCCATCTGCCGCCAGTTGAAGTACCGCCAATCGAGCCCGGTGAGGGCCATGTCCCAGTGCCAGAAGTTGCCCTGATAGGCGAGATTGTGGATCGTCAGCAGGCTCGTGAGCCGCTGCCAGGAGTCGTGCTGGCCGTAGAGGGTTTTCAGGTACGCCGGGATGAGGCCGGCGCACCAATCGTGGCAATGAACGAGATCGACCTGGAGGCCGAGCTTCGGAATCGCCTCCAGCACGGCGCGGCAATAGAAGGTGAACCGCTCGGAGTTGTCGCGGTAGTCTTCCCCCTCTTCGCGATAGAGCTGCGAGCGGTCGTAGTAATCGTCCTGGTCCAGCAGAAACACTGGCACGTTTGAATTGGGCAACTGGCTGCGCAGGAAATGCCCGCGGACCGTCTTCTGGCCGATCGGGACATCGACCGCGACGCCGGTCGGCTCCGTCGGAACGCCCGACTGCCGCGCCTGACGAAACGCCGGCAGGATAATAACCGGCTTGTGGCCCAGCCGCTCCAACTCCCGCGGCAACGCCCCGCAGACGTCGCCCAGCCCGCCCGTCTTGCAAAACGGCGCCGCCTCGCTGGTGGCAAACAAGATGTTCATGAAGGCAACCGCGGATGACGCGGATTTCACGGATGGGAATGCGGCCGCAAAAAGGCACAAAAGGCGC
>DASVCM010000532.1:0-3697 GCA_036381635.1 Lacipirellula sp. | reverse complement strand
GTTAAAGTAAATCAGCCGCCATGAATCGACCAGCGACGCCCGCGCGTTCTGCCAATCCCGCCGATAGGCGCTCGCGATGAGCAACGCCTCTTCATCGGTCAGCTCGACCGGGTCGAACGATATGGCGTCGAGCCGCGCCGCCGCCTGCACCAGCGAGAGCTCCAGCAGCCGGCCGGAGAGATCTGCGAGCGTGTCAATGAGCGCCGGCAGCAGCGCCAGCGTATCCACTTGATCGCGCTGTTCGAGCTGCTCCAGCCGCGCCCACAGGTTTTCTAGTTGGACCCGCAGCGACTGGAATTCCTGCTGTCGCGCCGCCACCCGGGCGTCGAGCTCCTCGGCGCTGAACAGCCGCGGGTCGATTTGGGCGTCGCGCACCTCCTCGCGTCCGGCCAATTGCTCGAGGAACTGCCGCCGCTCGGGCAGCGCGGCGTCCAAGGCCGCCAGGTCGGCCTCGACCGCCGCCACGCGCTCCATGACCGCCGGCTGCAGGCCGGCCGCTTCGGCCAGCAGTTGGTCGAGCCGCTGGGCGATCGCCGGATCGTTCGGATCTATCTGCGCCGCTTCCTCCTGCAGCCGCTGCCGCAGCAGGCGCAGCCCCGAGAGCGTCTGGTTCACCCGCTCTTCAACGGCTTCAAGCTGCGCATCGAGCAGATTGAACCGATCGAGAAACGGGTCCTCGATCTTCACCGGCAACTCCGGCGGCAGACCGAGCTCGATCTTGAAATTGTCGAGCGTCGACTCATAGCCCGCCTCCGCCAGCAGTAGTTGGCTCTGCGCGTTGTAGAGCGCCTGCCGCGCTAAATCCACCTGAAAGCGGTCAAGCCGCCCGGCCTCGTAGGACGCCTGCAACTGCTCGAAGCTGTCGCGCAGGGCCGCGACGTTCGAGCGCTGGTTGCGAATCGTCTGCTGATTCTGCAGCAGGCCGATGTAACCCCCAGCTCCCTGCGCTCCAGCGCCGCCGGTGAAGCCGCCGCCGACGCCGAACTGCTGCCCGCCGCCGCCGAAGCCGCCGAAGAACCCGAAGTTGCCGACGTTGCCGAAGCCGCCGCCGCCGACGCCAGCAAAGCCTTCCAGACCGCTGCCGCCAAAGAACCCGCCGCGGCGATTGGGCCCCTGCCCCGGATCGCGGCCGGTGGTGACGTTCAAATAAAACCCGCGGCGATACCGCTCCATCTGCCGCACGTTGGCCAGCAGCGTTCGTTCGGAGATCGTGAGTCGTTCCAAGACCTGTGTCCGCCCGCCGGCGCGCAGCAGCGGCTGAATGAGCGAAAAGTCCAGCAGCGTCGTGCTCGTGTAATCATCCGGCCCTGCGAATTGCCAGACGAGCGAATTGGCGGCGCCGACCACCAGCTCCCCGCCCGTCGCGGTCAGTCGCTCAGCCGTAAAGCGCGTACCGCCGAGGCGCGAAGGGCCGCCGCTCACCCGGCCAAGCGGCGAGACGGTGAACTCGGTTGAGGAACTGCCAGTTCCCGAGCGATTTTTCGCATCGGCGATCAGCAACACTTCGGATCCGCCGAAGAACTGCGTATCGAACCGAAACCGCTCGAAGCTCACGTCAAGCGCCGACAAGTACAGCTCTTCAAGCTCCGACTGATATTCCGGAGAATCCCGCAGCGCGATCCGCACCGCGTCGGTCATGTCGAGCACCACCGTGCCGTTCGCGTCCCGCGGCAGGTACTCCATCCAGTTGGGGTTCTCAGTAAACGACGTCTTCGGCAAGCACCGCCAGCATTTCGACCCCGGCTTGCAATCGACGCACTGCATATAGCGGTTCGAGGTCGGATCATCGGGGGGCATCGGCTCGACATCCGGATTGTTCGGATCGTACATCCGCGAGCGCGGATCGACCTCGATGCGAAACGTCTGCGGATCGGAACCCGCGACGATCGCCTTCTGGTCGGTCAGACAGTAGGCGTCCATATCCGCCTGCCGTCGGTAAAAAGGCCGACTGCAGCCGATCAGGGCAATCAGAGCCACAATGATGAGACGGCATGCGTTCATGCAGCGGCCTCCACGTCGACTCCCCCTCCCTCGAAGGGAGGGGCTAGGGGAGGGATTTCAGAGGCGGCAACACTCCTGACTACGGCTTCGACAAGACCTACTCCTGCTGCCGCTAACCGCCAACATTGCCGTCGCCGATCGCCACGGTCTCGGATGCCTTCGATCAGGTTGAAACCTCGCAATCGCTCGACGACCGAACTGACTTGCGCGGCCGAGACTGCAAGTCGCTCGGCGAGCTCGGCTTGATCGATCGCTGATGCTTCCCCGTCGGCGCCTCGTTGAACGAACAGCCACAACAATCGAAATTCCGTCTCACCGACGCCCAGCGGCCGCGCCCAAGCGGCGAGTTGGCGCACCGCTAGCTTGCCAGCAACCGCCTGCTGACACGTCCTATTGACGAGCGCCCGGGCTGCCGACGCCTGCAAGCCGCCGGCGCCGCCAGGACGGGCGGCTAGTGGACGTCCCCCGGACTTCGACATCGATCGGTCCAAACAGGAGTTGGAAGAGAAGTAAGCGATGAGTGCGAAGCGATCCCATGCGCAGCAGGCGCGCAGCAGGAAGCTTCTCTTCCGAAAGATTCGGCGCCTGATCGTTCAGACTTGAACGATTGTCGAACGCCATTCGCACGACGGAGAACTTTTCGCCGACGCCGGACCGTCCTCGCACCACGTTTGCCCCCGTGTACAATGCGGAACAACTCAGGCGCTGCGCCGTGCTCAGCCTTTCGAATAACTTCGTAAAAGCTCCTTTGATGTCTCGACTAAATCAGTTAGCAGTTTTCTGCCTCAACGCCATCCTTCTTGCGGCGCCGGCGCACGGCCGTGCTCAACCGCTCCTCCCGCGCATTCAGTGGAATCCCGCGTCGCTGTCGCTGATTCAAGCCAACGGCATGTACGCGCGCATGATTCGCCTCGACGACGGACGGATCATCTGCGGATTTGATGTGCGCGGAGAAATCGGCGTCCGACACAGTAGCGACGGTGGGCGTAGCTGGCGCGAACTGGTCGCCGTCGCCCAGTGGAAGCATGGCCGGCTGACCAACGCGGAATTGCTCCAACTGCAAAGCGGTTCCTTGCTCTGCATGTTTAACGAGCGCCCGCGCCGAAGCGCGGCCGCCGGCGGCATTCCCTTTTCCATCTCCATCTCGCGAAGCGGCGATCGCGGCAAAACTTGGCAAAAGCCGGAGCGGCTTTATTCCGCGGGCGCCGAGTTCAACAACGGCTGCTGGGAACCCGCGGCGATTCAGCTCCCCTCCGGCGAGATACAGCTCTTCTTCTCCAATGAAGGCCCCTACCGAGAAAGCGACGAGCAGGAAATCACCTTGCTCCGCTCAGCCGACGACGGACGGACCTGGAGCAAGCCAGAAACGATAAGCTTTCGCCCGCGCGCCAGAGACGGCATGCCGGTCCCGCTGGTACTGAACGATTGCAAAGGCATGGCCCTGGCCATTGAGGACAACGGCCTCCGCGGCAACTTCAAGCCGGTGATCGTCTTTTCAACGATCGAAGACAACTGGCGCTCGGGCGTTCGAACGCCGGAAAGCCCGGACCGCTGGGGCGCCTTGAAGAACTTGCCTCCTCCTCAGGTAGCCGCGAGCGCGCCGTATTTGCGTCAGATGCCGTCCGGAGAGACGGTCCTTTCCTATCAGCAAAGCGACAGCGGCGAACTTGAAGACGCCTTCATGATGGTCTCCATC
>DASVCM010000531.1:0-5775 GCA_036381635.1 Lacipirellula sp. | reverse complement strand
CTCTCCTCCGGCTCGGCCTTCTCGCCGCGCCGCAGCCGCCACAACCGGTCGAGCGAGTACCGCGCTCCGCAGGGGCCCAGCACCAGGTACATGGCGAGCATGCAGTTCGCCTTTTCAAGGCCGAAGAACGCGCCCGGCGTCACTCGTTGGGCGTAGGAGACGGCCAGCAAGTACGCCAGCAAGGCAGCAACCCGCGAGAACATTCCCACGAACAGCATCGCGAAGACAACCAGCGCGAGGATGTGCACGGTCCAGAGCAGCCAGGTCGGGCCGATCCAGTGGAAAATGCTCCAGGAAGACCAATCGCGGGCCGGCGCCTGCTGGAGGAACTCGACTGGCGTGTAGCCGCCCGCGCCGAGAAAGCCCACGAGATCCAAGGACCAGACGGCGTGCGTATAGAGCAGCAGCCCGCCGGCGAGCAATCGAATGACCGACAGCGTCGCCGGGTCGGTTGGCGTGAACCAGAACCGGTTCCACTCCTGCCACAGTTCGCCGAAGTAACCGCGGACATTAGCGACGACGCCCATCTACGCATCCTCTCCCGGTGTGATCTCCGCGGGCCGTTGGCGGCGGCGCTCCAGGACGCCGATCTCCTCGTAGGTCGCTTCGCTATCGATCCGCTGTCCGGCGAGAACTTGTTCAGGCGTGAGCAGATGATGACGGAACATTCGCAGACGGATTGCCTCGCCGTCATACTTTTCCATGAGCCGGTCGGCGATGTGGTTCTCCCAGCCGGCAACGCCAAACGGTTGGCCCGATTGCTCCACCAGCATCATGTGCCGGTGGTAGAACAGCCGCGGCCATTGCTCGCCGCGATGCGGAAGCTGACCCGAGGCGATCTTCTCGCCACTGTCATTGAAGATCTCGTAGCGTATAAGGTGGCTGACCCCGGGGTCGGGGGTGAAGAAGTCGTAGCCGTTGTTCAAGTACAGCAGGTTGGCGTAGTGCCAGACGGAGTTGGCAAGAAGCTGAGGCAAAGTAGCCGTTTGCAGCGGATAGTTCGCGGCGGCTAACTGGTCCGGGCGCAAAGGCCGGCCATACTCGTCGCGCGGTTGGCCGCCCGGCTCGACCATGGGCACTTCCGATTTGCTAGCCTGAAAGGCCCAGGGAGGAGCTAACACGGCCGTCAGGTGGAACACGATCGCGATGCTCGCCGCAATGCGGATGAAGGGGCCCCACGGCCAGAGGGATGGCGACCTGCTGCGCGCCGACTTCGGTTTGGCCTTCGCTTCGCCCTGCTGCGGCTGCGCGCCGCCCGGCCGCTTTTCGGCAACGGCGGCCTGGGGGCTGGGCCCTTGTTGTTGCTTGCTCATGAATGCCACTTCGCGCTCTCGGGCGGTGTGCCGGCTGTTCCGACCTGTAAGCAAACGAAAAACCCCCGCACCGGTCAACGCCGATGCGGGGGTAATCGTCAGTCAAGATCGAAAAAACGCTGCGGCGTGATACCGCCACAGCGGGGGTTACTTCGCGGCGACCTGAAGCGTATCGCCCTTCATCTCGAAGGCCAGCTCGTAGCTCTGGCCGGCTTCGATGTCGAGCGTCTTTTCCTCGAACAGCGTCTTGCCGTCCTGCTCCAGCTCCACGCGGACGGTGTAGCCGTCCCAGTGCTGACCGGGCTTTAGGAGGGTCGACTCGTAGGTCCGCACTTCGCCGGTCTGCTGCGTCGGCGCCCCGGCGAGGGTCACTTTCGCATTGGCCGGCACGTGCAGCTTCAGCTTGGTTGCGGCGGTCTGCTCGGCCTGCGATTCGCCGCCAAACGCTAGCTTGGCCGTTTGACCGGCTTGCAGGCGGACGAGCTTGTCCTCGACCACCGGCTCGCCGTTCTGCTCGAACTCGACCCGCAGGTTGTACGAGTAGCTGCGGCCAGCCAACAGCCCGCGCGAGACGTAATGCCGCTCGGCGCCCACGCTGGTGGTCGGCCGATCATTTACGAACACCTTGGCGTCCTTCGGCAGGCTGACGAAGATCTCGGCTGCGTCGGCCGAAGCGCTCGGCTCGGTCCCTTCGATGCCCGGCTGCGGAGTCGGCGGCGGGCCGGCGCCGTCGGCAGGGGCGGTCCCCGGCGCGGCTGGCGGAGTGGATTGGTCAGTGGGCGCCGACTCGTAGATCACGCCATCGTCGTAATAGCCGTCGCCGTAGTAGCTGCCGCCATAGGAGCCGCTGCTACCGTAGCCGCCGTACGAGCCATAGCTGCCATGCGAGCTGTAGCTCACCGCATACGACCCGCCGTAGGAGCCGTAGCTGCCGTACGAACCGTAAGAGGCTGACTTCCGGGCGGCCTTGCGGGCGTGCCAGCGGGCAAACAGCCCCGTCCGGCCATGGCTGCCTGAGGAGCCATAGCTCCCGTAGCTGCCCGATGAGCCGTAGCTCACGGCGTATCCGCCATAGCTGCCGCCGTAGCTGCCATAGGAACCATAGCTGCCGTACGAGCCGTAGCCTCGTTTATGCTTTCCCCACGCGTGGGCATCGGTGGCGCTAAACGCGACCACCGCGGCCGCGGCAACGGCCAGTTGCAAGAAACGGGTCTTGCTCAAAACTCTCATGTCTACTCCCCCTGAGGACCTGAAACGGGACCATGAACGGGCCACGATCCTGCGACATCGTCGCGGCTAACCGCAAGAAGCCTCATCGCCAAGATAGCAGCCAAAGCCTGTAATTCAAGGAACTTACGAAGAATTCACGGAATTTGCCGGTTGCGACGTTCTGGCAGAGTTTGCCGTCGACCGGCATGAGCGTCTGTGATCGGAAGGGGCGGCTGACATTAGGCGAGTCCCTAATGCCGCTTCCGCAAATAGCGACCTATTTGCAAGCGGCGCGCCGAAAGCGGACATGTAGCGCCGATTTAAGTTCTGTCACTGCGCAGGAACAGCAGTCACTGTAATGCCGTCGATCTCCAGCAGCCCGGTTGCGCCATGCAGGCCGATTCGCACGATCGCTTCGCGCGCCGCCAGTGGAACGCGGACTTCCGCCTCCTCTTTCCGCCAGGGGAAGCTGTCCGTCCAGGGACCAAGTTGCTCGCTGTCGATGACCGCGCGGCGCTCATCGTAAAACGTGATCATCAGTGCCGGGAGTTGCGATCGATCCGGCCCGGCCGCAATATCTTCGCCTCGCACCTGACATGAGATCTTCATGCGACTCACGCGCCGGCCGTCCACGGCGAAGCCCTGCAGCGCCTGGCTCATGCGCCCGGGCTCTGAGTTCCTGAAGCGAATGACGCGTGTTCCCTCGGGCGCAGCATCAATCGCTTCGGCGCGCGCCTGTCGCAGGTAATGCCACCCCAGGGGGGCATTCTTTCCGTCGAGAACTTCCTCAAAGCCGCCATTGCGAACCTGCGGCCGCAGAGGATCGGGCTTCACCTGCCGCGCAGATTCCGCGGCGCCCGTCATGGGGACGAATAGCGTCGCTTGCAGCGGCTCACGCTGGAGCTTGCCATCGCGCTTCGTCATGCGATAGAGGTTCTGCTGATAGCGCTCGCCGACGGGAATGATCATCTGCCCGCCTTCGCGAAGCTGGTCGACCAGCGGCTGCGGTACGCTCTCCGGCGAGCAGGTGACGATGATCTTGTCAAACGGCGCCTGCTCGGGCCACCCCTTGTAGCCGTCGCCGATGCGAACGTGGACATTCTCGTAACCGAGACGGTCGAGCGTCCGCTCCGCCCGGCGGCCGAGACGTTCGACGATCTCGATCGTGTAGACCTCTTTTACTAGCGGACTGAGGACCGCCGCCTGATAGCCGCTGCCAGTGCCGATCTCCAGCACACGGTCAGTCGGTTGCGGATCGACCTGTTCGGTCATGTAGGCCACCACGTACGGCGGCGAGATCGTCTGCCGATCGCCGATGGGGAGCGCGGCGTCAAAGTAGGCGTATTGGCGATAGGCCGGGAGGACGAACTCGTGCCGCGGCGTGGTGCGCATCGACTGCAGCACGCGCGGATTTTTGACGCCGGCGCCGGCAATCTCATTGGCGACCATGGCTTCGCGCTGCGCGGCGAAGTCCGGGGCGGCCGCCGCTGGCATGGCATGAACGATCGCTACGAATGCGAGCGTCAGGACGGTCAGTTGTTGGCGGAGCGTATGTTTCGGCCGGTTCTGCATGGACGGGTGCAATTTGGTAGATTGCGGCTCGATGGGGCGCCGGGGCCGAGACGGCCCGGCTCGCTGGCGTCGGTTCTGAATCATACCTTTTGCCTGGCGGCGGGCGGGACGCGATGGGCGACGAATTGCAGGCAAATATCGAAGCGACTCGGCGGCGTTTGCGGGAGCAGATGCCGGTGTCGCAAAAATGGGCCTACTTTGATCATGCGGCGGTTTGCCCCATCACGGCGCCCGGCGCGGCGGCGATGCAGCTCTGTGTCGAGCAATCGCTACTCGCGGGAGACACTGCGTGGCCTGAGTGGGGCCGCAAGTTGCGCGAGACGCGGCAAACGGCGGCGAACCTCATCAACGCCGATCCTGATGAGGTTGCACTGACGCCGAATACTACGACAGGAATCAATTACGTCGCCGAGGGTCTCGACTGGCGCGCGGGGGACAACATCGTTACGCTCGCCGACGAGTATCCGTCGAATCTCTACCCCTGGCTGCAGCAGGCCGACCGCGGCGTCGCGACACGGATGGTTCCCACCCTCGATGGCCGCGTCGATTATGATCAGCTTGCCGAGCACTGCGATGAGCGAACCCGCGTGATCACAGTAAGCTGGGTTGCCTTCTCCAACGGCTGCCGGCGAGATCTGAAGACGATCGGCGAGATCGCCCGGCGCTGCGGGGCGCTGTTCTTCGTAGACGCCATCCAGGGGCTCGGCGCCTTTCCGCTCGATGTGGGCGAGACGCAGATCGACTTCCTCGCCGCCGACGGCCACAAGTGGATGCTCGGCCACGAAGGCGCCGGCATGGCGTTCATCCGACGCGATCGGCTGCCGCTGCTGCGCGCCGTTGGCATCGGCGCCCACAGCGTCGTGCATGACCAGGACTACACGCGGATCGAGCTAAAGCTGAAGGAAACCGCGTCTCGGTATGAGGGGGGCTCGATCAACGTGCCCGGCATGCTCGGCTGGGGAGCGAGCATCGCGTTTCTGCAGGAGATCGGCATCGAAACCATCGCCGCGGCGGTGCTCGATATTACCAACCACATTTGCCAGCGACTGGCCGAACTCGGGCTGCGCATCATCTCGCCCCGTGACGGCGACGAGCGATCGGGCATCGTGTCGTTCGAGTTCCCGGTTGACGACCTGATCGCCGTTCGCCGCCACTGCCTGCAGCGCGGGGTCGCCCTGGCGACTCGCGCCGGCCGGATCCGCGTCAGTCCGCACGGTTACAATACCCACGATGACGTGGACCGCTTGATCGAGTCGCTGCGTGCTTATCCCATGGCTAAAAAACCATAGAACCGCTGATGGATGCCAATTGACGCTGACGGTTTCGGGTTATCATTAGCGTTTATCAGCGTCCATTAGCGGTAAGAGCCCACAGGTCTGCCGATGTCCCGCCGCGCCGTTTACACCGGGTCGTTCGATCCGATTTCGCTCGGTCATTTGAATGTCATCGAGCGGAGCGCCCGGTTGGTTGATGAATTGATCGTCGGCGTCGGCCAGAATATCGACAAGCAGTCGCTCTTCACAGCCGACGAGCGCGTCGATCTTATCCAGCGGGCGACGGCTCATCTGAATAATGTCACGGTCAAAACGTTCGATGGCCTGGCGGTGCGATTTGTTCGAGATTGCGGCGCCCGGGTGATCGTCCGCGGGGTGCGCTCGCTGGGCGATATCGAGCACGAGTT
>DASVCM010000530.1:0-3226 GCA_036381635.1 Lacipirellula sp. | reverse complement strand
ATAGGGTTGGGCCGAGAAGCAGGAGGTGCCCTTGGCGGGGTCGTCGCTGGGGGGACTGCGATGCAGGAACCGCACTCGCCCGGGCCGCTCGATGATCGACGGATCGGTAATCGGGCCGCCGGCTTCGACCAATAGGCCGTGCCGCCGCTGCCAGCCGGTTTCAATGGGGTCGGCCGTGAGCGAGACGATTGTGCCCCAATGGTAATGGCTCGGCTTGATCCACGTCTCGATGGAATAGTTTTGGGACAACTCCTTGCTGAACGGCTGCTCGGCGACAATGAACGCGCTCAATTCTTCGCTGGTTAAGCCGGTGCCCAGCTCAATGCTCTGATTCTCGCCGTGGCTGCGCCGCTGGATGGCGCCGCTGACCCGGCCGCTGTACGCGGGGCCGATTTCGTTGCGGACGGTGGAGGATTCGCCTTCGAATCGCCAGTAAACGAGCGGCTTGCTGCGAATCACTTCGTCGACATAGGCCCGGGAGATGAGCAAATGATCGGACTGCATGGAGACCTGCGAGATGAATTCGCTGGGCCGCGCCTCGGCGCGGGCGAACTGGATCGCGCCTTCCGCGTCGGCTTGCAGCTTGATGGACTCGCCGGCCGAGATGATTAGCTCGTCGCGATGTTCGGCGAATCGCGACCAGGGGGTCGTCAGGCTTGCCACGCCGCGGAAGACGTGCACTTCGACCTGTTGGCCGCGAACGGAGACTCCAATCGACGCGTCTTTGAAAACTTCCACCTGTCCGTTGGGCGTGCCAAGCACGAAGGACCCGCCGTGGAACGCGTCTAATTGGACGTCAGCGGTAATTTTGCCGCGGCTTAGACTAGCGCCGCGCTCGGCCGTCAGGACGAAGCTGGCTGGACCTTCGAGCTTGATGTTGGCGCCGCCGCCCCCCCAATCGAACTGGAACTCGGCCAGCCCTTCGAGCAGGCTGAGCGACTCGCCGGAGCGGAGCCGATCGTTGGCTTGAATCGTCATCCGCGAGTCGGCGTTCCATAAGCAGGCGGTGCCGTCGACCAGCCGAGCGACATAGCCGACTTGCGCTGGGCCGGAAGGACCGGGGGCGACGCCGGCTAATTCGCGAAGCGGCTCGTTCGCGCCTCGCCACCAGGCTAGCCCCGATCCCAACAGGACGCCAACGGCGATTAACACTGCGGCAGCCAGCGCTAGATAGGGACTTTGCTGCGCCAAGTTCGGCGTTTTTCCGCTGCGGACGGGAAGCCGATCCTCGAAAGCTTCTGCGGGAGCTTGTGCGCGTGCAACGGGGACAGGCTTCGCCGCTTCAGACCCGCCGACCGAGTGCCAGGCAAGCCATGCTTCCTGGCCAACGATGTCGATCACGAAGGCGCCGAGCTCGGGATCCTGCTCGATCCAGCCGCTCAGCGTCTGAAGCTGCTCGAGCGTCGCCTCGCCGGCCACGGCGGCCATGACGATGACCGCCGCCTCGTGTTCTCGCTGGACCTTTTCCTTCATGACCGATGCTCCTGAGCCAGTGCGCGAGTCAGGCAATCGCGCAGACTCATATGGACTCGAGCCAAGGCGCGATAGACTGCATGCACGGAGATTGACTGCAAGCGGGCAATGTCCTTCGGCGCTCGCTCCTCGTAGTACCGCTGATCGACCAGTTGAGCGTCTCGCGGTTTGAGCTTCGACAGACAGTCGGCCAGGGCGTTCTGGCGAGCGTCGATTCGCTCAACCCGGGCCATCGCTTGCTCGGCCAGCAAATTGAGAACGTCCTCGCTGAAGGCCTGCAGCCTGCGGTTCCTGCGCCGCAATTGCAGGCACTCAAATTGGGCCATCTTGCATGCCCACGCGTAGAACGAGCCGGCGGGATCGTACTCGGCAAACTTCTTCCAGAGGATGACGCAAGTGCTCTGGTAGATTTCTTCCGCGTCGGCGCGATTGATCGTTAGGGTGAGAATGAACTGATAAATGCGGCGAGAATGCTGCGAGAAGAGCCGCATGAACTCCTCTTGGGTGATCGCCGCGGGGGCGTCGTACAGTTGATCATCCATGGCTGAGCCCCGGGAGGTACTCGCGAAATTGGCCTAGAATTCGCGCCTACGATTGATCGTAAGCAGGGCCCTGAGATTTGCGGAAAAAGCGCAAAAAACTTGGCGAAAGATCGGCGCGCGGCGAGAGGCGACAATTCTTCCTGCGTAGCGGCGGCCGTCCAGGAGAGCGTTGCCGATCATGCGGCCCCCGATCTTGCAGTCTAGAGCATGTTTCGAGCTGCCGTGCGGGCATTATCCTAAACGGAGTGAAGGATCTAGCGTGGCGCTAGATTCTTCGCTCCGCTCAGAATGACAGGCAGGGGGGCGCGGTAACTCCAAAAGTGCTCTGGGTTCCCGTAAGGAACGCCTTCGCTGGCGGACGGAGGCCTCGTCCGATCGAACGGAGCCAAATTAATCCGACGGCGGCCAGGCAGGCCGTGGGTGGCTCGGGAATCGGAACCTGTTGCGACTCTGCTCGGCCTCGCCCGGCAGCGTAAGCGTCGCGAAAGGCGAGGAAGTCGGCGTAGTTGATCTGACGATCGAGGTTCATGTCGCCGCGCTGGTAGGATTCCAACGGCGACAGCGCGGATACGTCGGTGTGCAGGTTCGCGCGAAACACGAGCAAGTCTCTGGAATTCACCAGGCCGTCGTCGTTGAAATCGCCTGGAAGATCGTAGCGATTTCCGTTGGACAGGCCCATGTCGGCGCGCATGGCGCCCATGATGTGTACGCCCTGGCGCGAAAGTTCCTGCTCGGGCGGGATCGAACCGCCGCCGACCCAATGAATATGGTTATCGGCTTTCAAGGCATTGTCCGGAAAGTACTGGAGCGTCATGGCGATGCCTTGCGACCCCGTCCAATTGCCGCCGCTGACCCGGCCCGCATACGCGCCGTACGTTCCCGAGCCCATCACGTGGAGCATCTCGTGCCACGCGGTCGCGGCGTTATGGTACTGCGTTCCGGCGCCAAAAGTAATCACGCCGTCGAAGTTGGCTTGGGCCGTGGGTACGCCCACGTTGTAGTACACGTTGACCGGCTTGTTGTAGTCGGACCACTGGTTCCACACGGCCACAGCGGCGTCGACCGCAGTGGTGATGTTCGCCGCGGCGGAAGCCGGGGCGTTGGATAGATGATAGGCGACGGTGATGGCCGCCTGCGCTTTGGGCGTCTTCGGGCAGACGCCCAGCGCCACGATCGCGAGCATGATCCATCGCGAATAACAGGTTTTGATC
>DASVCM010000529.1:0-4110 GCA_036381635.1 Lacipirellula sp. | reverse complement strand
CGCGGCTACAACGAATCCGTCAATTGGCGCTTTGCTTGGCGCTTTCGATTTGATTGATGATCCGCTTGGACACGTCGTCCTTGGTTCCCAAGCCGTCGATTTCACGGAGCGTCCCCTGGCTACGGTAGTACGCGGCCATGGGCTCGGTGAGCTCTTCGTACTGATGCAGCCGTTCGGCGATGATCAGGGCGTCGTCATCGTCGCGGCCGCGGCCGGCCAGGCGCTCCAGCAGTACGTCGCGGGGGACGTTGATCTTGATGGCCACGTCCAACGACTGACCGCACTCGGCCAGCAACTCATCGAGCATTTTCGCCTGGGTGGCGGTGCGGGGAAAGCCGTCGAGCAAATAGCCGCGAGCACAGTCGGGCAGGCTGATTCGCTCGATCACCAGATGGTGGACCAAATCGTCCGGCACGAGCTGGCCGGCCTTCATGTACGGGGCGGCTTGAAGCCCGATATCGGTTTGCTGACGAACCGCCTCGCGCAGCATCTCGCCGGTGGACAGATGGGGGATCTGCAGTCGCGCGATCAGCCGGGCGGCTTGCGTTCCCTTGCCGGCGCCGGGGGGTCCAATGAGCACGATTCGCATGGTCTGGGCTTTCGACTATCGGCTACTGGCTGTGGGCCAGACCAGACGAATCCGTTCCGGCGAAAAGCGGCTCAGCGGCCCAGCCTCCAAGAGCGGGCCCGCGGCCGGGCGTTCCCCCATTCTAAACGCGCGAGTCGGCACATTCATCCTTCAGAATGCGCAGTGAATTCGCGCTGCCCGCGGCCGCGACTAGCCCTCCAGCAGGCCCTTGTAATTCCGCATGACCAGGTGGCTGTCGATCTTTTGGACGAGGTCGAACGCCACGCTCACGGCGATCAGCAAACTGGTGCCGCCGTAAAAGCTCGCCACCAGCGGCGATACGTCGAGCGAGCCGGAAATCATACTCGGCACGATCGCCACAATCGCCAGGAAGCCGGCTCCGACGTAGGTGATGCGGAACATGACCTTTTCGAGGTAATCGGCCGTACGCTTGCCCGGGCGATAGCCGGGGATAAACGAGCCGTAGTTCTTCAGGTTGTCGGCCACATCCTTGGGATTGAACGTGATGGCCGTCCAGAAGAAGCAGAAGAAGTAGATCAGCGCGACGTAGCAAAGGGCGTAGATGAACCCCGTTCCCTGGAACATGCCGGTCAGGCTGGTGAACATTTGCCCCCAGATGCCGTTGGAGTCGACGGCGCGGCCGAGCATGCCGAAAACGATCGACGGCAACAGGAGCAAGCTGCTGGCAAAAATGATCGGCATGACGCCGGCCTGATTGACCTTCAGCGGCAAATACTGGCGGGTGCCGCCCATCACGCGGCGGCCGCGGACGTGCTTGGCGCTCTGCATCGGGATGCGGCGCTGGCCGAGCGTGATGAACACGACGCCGAAAATGACCGCGACGAACATAATCGCGAGGATCAAAAGCTGCTCGATGCCCAGCTCGCCGCCGCCGCCGGTCAGCTCCAGCGACGACTGATCGAGAAGCTGCATGCCGGCGCCGGGCATCGCCGAGAGTATGCCGGCCATGATCAACAGGCTGATGCCGTTGCCAATGCCGAATTCGTCGATCTGCTCGCCGACCCACATGAGGAAGACCGTGCCGCAGGTCATCGTAAGCACGGCGACAACCATCCAACTGAATGCCAGGCCATCGGCCGGCACGCCGGGGTTTACCAGGTAGGCGTCTTTGGCTAAGCGAGGCACAAACGAGGCGACGTACACCCAGCTCTGGATGAGGCAGATGGCCACGGTCGCGTAGCGCGTGTATTCGTTGATCTTGCGGCGGCCGGCTTCGCCTTCCTTTTGTAGTTGCTCAAGCGGCGGATAGACGCTCCCCAAGAGCTGGAAGATGATCGACGCCGAGATGTACGGCATGATCCCTAAGCCGAAGATGGTGACCTGGTCAAGCTGGGCGGCGCTGAAAACGGCGACCTGCTTGAGTACGTCGGCCATGCCGCCGGCGCCGCTGAAGTTCTCGACCTTTTCCGGATCGACGATCGGCAGCGGGATCTGAAAGCCAAGCCGATAGACGGCCAACAGCCCGAGCGTCAGCAGGATCTTCTTGCGCAGCTCAGGGATCTGCCAAACAACGCGGAGTTTTTCCCACATGGCGTGAATCCTAAAAAAGGCTGTCGGCTAACGGCTGTCCGCCGTCGGCCAGAGAAGGCATCCATCTGGCCGATAGCCGAAAGCTGATAGCCGACAGCCCCGTCCTTATGCCTTGGCCTTCTCGCGCTTCTTATCTTCCACCGGGGTGCGCTCGGCGAGCAAGACCAGTTCGCCGCCGGCCTTCTCGATCTTTTCCTTGGCGCTCGCGCTGAAGCGATGAGCGGAGATCTTGAGTTTCTTCTTCAGCTCGCCGTCGCCGAGAACCTTCAGGACGTCGAACCGGCCGCGGGCGATGTTTTTGGCCGAGAGCGACTCGGGGGTCACTTCCTCGCCCTTGTCGAAGGCCTCTTCGATCTGACCAAGGTTGACTACCGCGACCTTCAGCGCCCAGCGGTTGTTGAAGCCGCGCTTCGGGATGCGCTGCACCAGCGGCATGTTGCCGCCGGTGAAGGTGACGCGGGTGCTGGTACCGGCGCGCGAGCCGGCGCCCTTGTGACCGCGACCGGCCGTCTTGCCGTGACCGGAGCCGATGCCGCGGCCGATCCGCTTGCGGGCCTTGTTCTTCTTGATGCCGCGATTGACGTCGGTGATGTTCATGGTGGCGTCAAATTCGAAATTCTAAATTCGAAGCGCGAAACTTGAATTCAGAGCACAATGTTTTGGAGTAAAGGCGAACGGTATTCGTTTCGGATTTCGAAATTCGAAATTCGAATTTCTTACGAAAGGCTTACGCCGCGGAGGCGTTCGACGTCTTGTCGGGGGCGGAGCTGTTCCAGCGCGTTTATCGTCGCCTTGACCAGGGCCACGGGATTATTCGAGCCGAAGCTCTTGGTGAGGATGTCGTGGATGCCGGCGGCTTCGCAAACGGCGCGAACCGCGGCGCCGGCGATCACGCCCGTACCGGGGCCGGCCGGGGCGAGCACCACTTTGGCGGCGCCGTAGCGGCCTTTCACCAGGTGGGGGATCGTGTTGCCGTCGCGGGCGACCTCGATCTGGCTTCGCATCCCTTCCTTGACGGCCTTCTCGACGCTGGGCGGCACTTCGTTGGCCTTGCCGTAGCCCCAGCCCACCTTGCCGTGGCCGTTGCCGACGACGACCATCGCCGCGAAGCTGAAGCGGCGACCGCCCTTCACGACGGCGGCGCAACGCTTGATCTTCACGACATTCTCCTGGAGCTCGCCGCGCTGGCGCTCTTGGGGTTCGCCGGACCGCTGGCCGCCGCGGCCGCGGCCGCCGCCTTCACCGCCGCGCTGTCTGTCTTGAGTTCCGCTCGACACGAGTGATTACTCCGCTTGGGGAATCGCGGGGCGAGCCCCGCGGCTAAATGACTTCTAAAACTCCAAACCGCCGGCCCGCGCCGCTTCGGCCAGCGCGGCCACGCGGCCGTGAAACTTGCATGATCCGCGGTCGAAGCGAACCTTCGTGACGCCGGCGCTCTTGGCCCGCTCGGCGATCGCGCGGCCGATGATCTCCGCCGCCGACTTGTTGCCGCCGTACTTGACTTCCTTGGCGAGCGACTTGTCGGCCGTCGACGCCGAGGCCAGCGTCTTGCCGATCGAGTCGTCGACCACCTGCGCGGAAATATTCCGCAGCGTGCGATTGACGGTGAGGCGCGGCCGCTCGGCGTCGCCGCGGAGATGCTTGCGAACGCGAAACTTGCGGCGCTGCCGCTGGCGGCCTAGGGCTTTGTTGTGTTCCATGGGGTAAAGCTGTTAGCTATTAGCTGTTAGCTATTAGCCAGAGCAACTCGCTCATTGACTGCAGTTACGACCAATTTCAAATACAATTTTTGTCTTCTCTGGCTAAGAGCTAATAGCTAACAGCTAACAGCTCCCTCTACTTCGCCGTCTTGCCGGCCTTGCGGCGGACCTGCTCGCCGTCGTAGCGGATGCCCTTGCCCTTGTACGGCTCGGGCTTGCGGACGGCCCGCACTTCGGCGGCGAACTGGCCGACCTTTTGGCGGTCGGTTC
>DASVCM010000528.1:0-2359 GCA_036381635.1 Lacipirellula sp. | reverse complement strand
CTTGGCATCCAATGAGAACTCACCTGTAGGAGGCACGTCCATGTGGAGATCGCTGGGGAGGGTTTGTGCGCTGGGGGCGGCGTGGGTCCTTTCGGCAGGACCAGCTTTGGCGCTGCCCATGTCGGCCGTCACGATTGATTTCGAGACGGAAGACGATTTCGTCACACCGCTGGTGCATGGTCAGTCGGTGTACTCGACGGCGCGGCCCGATCGGCCAAGCGGGCCGGCCGTGGCTTACTCGCAAGACGATGTCCTGGAGTTCGGCAATCTATTCAACATCAGCTCGACGGTCATTGGCGGCGGAGCGGGGCACTTAGGGCCGGCCATTTTCAACTCGAACCTCGGGCCCGCCCAAACTCAGGATGACGATCTGCTTGTCGACTTGGGCAACATGCTGCTGCTCCATCGCACCGAGGGACCGAATCACAGCTTCAATGGCGCCAACGGACTGGTGTTCAACAATCCGAACGATGAAGCGGATCCGGAAGATCGCGGCAGCATCGTGTTTGATTTTCTCGTGCCGCTGGTGCGCCCCACGTCGGTCGACCTGGCGGATATCGACGACAACGTGGAAATCGTGGTTGTACTGACCGACAACCTGGGTCGCACGCGGACCTACTTAGTGCCGGAGAAGTGGACAACGGATATCAACCTGAATCCGGCGAGCATGGGATATCGAACGCTCGATCTACAAACGCTGTTGGCTCAAGCGGCCGATCCGCTCGCCGGCGGCTTGCCTGCGGTGGCGGTTCAGGAGGTCGGGTATAACGGCAACCATGTCGTGCAAATGGAATTCCAGTTCGTCGGCTCATCGCCGTCGGGGGCGATTGATAATCTGGTGTTCGAGATGATCCCGGAGCCGGCTGCCGGGACGCTCGCCATGACGGCCCTTGGTTGCGTATTGGCTCGTCGGCGTCAGTGGCAGAAGGCTTAGTGAATAGTGCTGATCCTGCCCAGCCGTCGTTCGGGCTCAACATCCTGTACGACGATGGCCCGGTGCTGGTCGTCAACAAGCAGGCCGGCTTGCTGACGCAGGCGCCGGCCGGGATCGACAGCCTCGAAGTGCGCGTGAAGGCGTTCTACCGGCGGCGGGAAGGAAGGCCGGCGGAAGCGAACATCTATTTAGGCGTGCCGCATCGGCTCGATCGGCCGGTGTCGGGGGCGATCGTCTTTGCGCGGCATGAGCGGGCGGCGCGGCGGATTTCCACGCAGTTCGAGCGGCGCACCGTGACGAAGTCGTACTGGGCGTTCGTGGAAGGCGCGGTCGCGCCCGACGAGGGGACGTGGACCGACTACCTTCACAAGCGGCATGGCCTGGCCGTGGCGGAGGTGGTCGACGCTTCGCATCCGGCAGCGAAGCATGCGGTGCTGCATTACCGTGTCATGTGGCAGGGCGATCGCGGGACGTGGCTGGAGATCGAGCTGGAGACCGGCCGGACGCACCAGATTCGCGTGCAGGCGGCCTCCCGCGGGCATGCGGTGGTCGGCGACTCGCAGTATGGGAGCACGCAGGCGTTTGGCGATCCGTCGCTTGAACTGCGCGAACGGCCGATTGCGCTGCACGCGCGGCAGCTTGGGTTTCGGCATCCGATGATTGATGAGCCGGTCGACGTCGTGGCGCCGCTGCCGCCGAGTTGGCAGGCGCTCGAACTGCCGCCGGAACTGCTTGGCGACGGTAAGTAGCCGCGGCTTAACAAGCCGCCGGTGAGGCGCCGCAACACTCAGCCGTTATTGAAAGTCAACCGTGTCGCTCCGGCGGCCTGTTAGGCCGCGGCTACGGGGGCGAACAGCGCGTCAAAAGCCCTGCCAGCCGTTGTGGGTTAGCCAGTTGTAGATCCAGGGCTGCGTCCAGGGATTCCATGTGGGGTAGCTCGCTGAGAGGACCGAGGCGGCGAGCAGCGTCAGGGCGATCGCTTTTCGCAGTCGCGAAAATGCAAGCATGTCGGCGGCCGGGATCATCGCGGCGAGCCAAAGGGGCGCCATCCAGAAGACCCAGCGGAAGCCGCTGGTCATGCCGCCGTAGTTGCGATCGCTCTGCGGGCGCA
This sequence comes from Lacipirellula sp., assembly GCA_036381635.1. GTDB lineage: Bacteria > Planctomycetota > Planctomycetia > Pirellulales > Lacipirellulaceae > Lacipirellula. Next base: position 314 of record DASVCM010000528.1, on the reverse strand, counting down.
ATCCGATGTAGAACGCCAGACAGACGACTGAGATCAGCGCGATGCCGAAGGCGAGTTGCCGCTCGCCCGAGGCGCCGCGGATGAGCCAGATGCCCAGGCCAATGACGCTGAGCGCCCATACGGGCGTCAGCGAGAAGATGCCGTGATGGCCAATGAGCGTGTGGAAGGCGTAGGTGGCTTTGCTTGGCTCGCCGCGGTCGATGCCCTGCGGGTCGAGCCAGTAGCTCTGGCGCTCGCGGCCGTCGATGGTGTAACTGTAGGCGTACCAGTTGTCCTCGGGGTCGGTTTCGCTGCGGTGGGCGTAGGGGGGGCGG